>NZ_LUKH01000004.1:0-183072 GCF_001593695.1 Leisingera sp. F5
GGGCCGATCCTTCTCCGATAAATCTTTCCCCCGAAGGGCGTATAAGGTATTACTCACCGTTTCCAGTGGCTATTCCTTAGAGAAGGGCACGTTCCCACGCGTTACTAACCCGTCCGCCGCTCCCTCCGAAGAGAGCGCTCGACTTGCATGTGTTAGGCCTGCCGCCAGCGTTCGTTCTGAGCCAGGATCAAACTCTCAAGTTGAAACGCTGTCACCAGCGTATCCTTGACGTTCGAACCTCTGCACATCTTCAATACTCAGGACCGCTTTGGGGGCTGATCCCTATGTCCACCCGGCTAAGGATTGAACACGTATTGAAAGTCATCTGTTTGATGCACACAGTTTTCATCAGAAAACCGCGAGCCGTTCAAACAGTGAAGCTGACATCTTATCATCGGCGTTACCGCCTAAAGATGCTGATATACAGACGTTGATCCATCGAAACGAACCAAACCGCCCACATATCTCTTCAGTTATCCATCAATGTCAAAGAGCACCACCCAGAGGCCAAAAACAAGACCGATGCGCCAGTAGTTCCCAGCGCGCCCGCCTGTCAGATCGCCCAAATGACCCAGTCTCTCCTGAGCGTCCGGCCGCCTCTCCGGCCCGTCCCTGTCTCTCCAGGCGTCCCAGCGTCTCTCCGCCGCGTTTCCCGTCCCGTCCTGCGTTCCCGCCGTCCCGTCCGGTGTGTCTCAGCAGCATCTCGTCGCTGCCGGTGAAGGGGGTTCTAAGGTTACTCCCAACAACCCGCAAGCCAAAAAACAGCAAAAACCGGGCTTTCCGCAAAGAAAAGATGCAAACCAAACAAAATCAATGGCTTACGCACCAAAAAAGTCAGCAGCACTGACCCGGATGCCGCAGCCGCAAACACCGCAGAACACCCAATCCGCCCCGCAGCACAACTTACCCACAGAACAACCGCGCTTATCCACAGACTCACAAACCGGAAGCACAGCAAATCACCCCACAAAAACGAGTCACCCCGCCCGGAATCACACCAACCCGGCCAAAAAAAGCCAATCAGCACCGCCCCGCCCAAGTCTCACCCGCCAAAAACACTCAGCGGCAGCCGCAAAACAGCCACCACAACAGACCAAAAGAAAAAAGACGGCCAATCAGGCCGCCTTGCTATTCATACGCCAGTGACGCGGATCCGATTCAGGCCCTGCCTGACGCCCTGGGTGCAGACTGCCGCTTCCGGAATTGAGCGGCAGGCAATCGAAGGGCCAGCAGGACAACCACCGCGCCAAGATAGAACAGCGGTTCAATTTGGAAGCCCTTCACAAGCATCACGTAGTGCAGCGCACCTAGAAGGCCTGCCGCATAGGTCAGCCTGTGCAGCCGCGGCCAGGCACGCCCCAGCCGCCGGACAGAGAAATTGTTGGAGGTCAAAGCCAGCGGCAGCATCAGGACAAAGCCCCCCATACCAATGGTGATGTAAGGACGCTTGGCAATATCCGCGAGGATCTGGCCAAGGATCTGCACGTCCAGCACCAGCCAGACCAGCAGATGGCAAGACACATAGAAGAAGCACAGCAGGCCGATCGACCGGCGGAACTTCATCAGGTTCAATCCCAGCAGCCTGCGCATCGGGGAAATAGAAAGCGTCAGAACCATCAGCTGCAGCGCCAGTTCGCCATATTCATGCTCCAGCGCCTTGATCGGCTCTACCCCCAGGCCGCCGGTGAGGCCGAGGTAAAAGAGCCAGAACGCAGGCAGCGTTCCGAGCAGATAAACTGCCCAGACTGGAAAGCGGCGGAAAAGCTGGTTTACCGTGTCCATCAGGCGGCTCCGGTCAGAAGTGCTGGGCAAGGTCCATCCCGTCATACAGGGCGGCCACCTCTTTCCCGTAGCCATTGAACATCAGCGTCGGCTGACGCTTGGCAAACAGCCCGCCGCCAATGCGGCGCTCACTGGCCTGGCTCCAACGCGGATGCGAGACATCGGGGTTCACATTACTATAGAAGCCGTATTCCCGGCTATTGGCCATATTCCAGCTGGTCGGCGGCTCCTTATCCGTCAGCGTGATGCGCACGACGGACTTGATCGACTTGAAGCCGTACTTCCATGGAACCACCAGCCGCAGCGGTGCGCCGTTCTGGTTGGGCAGCGGTTTACCGAAGATACCTGTTGCCATCATCGTCAGCGGGTTTATCGCCTCATCCAGGCGCAGGCCTTCGCGATAGGGCCAGTCCAGCACCTTATAGGCAGTGCCTGGCATTTCAGACGGCCGGTACAGCGTCTCGAATGCAACATATTTGGCGCCATCCTGCACACCGGCCATGTTCAGCAGGTCCGCCAGCTCGAACCCCTGCCAGGGCACCACCATGGACCAGGCCTCGACACAGCGGAACCGGTAGATACGCTCCTCCAGTGTCATTTCTCCCAGAATCTGTTCAAACGAGTAGTCGCCCGGCTTATCCACCAGGCCGTCAACCTTGACACTCCAGGGCTTGGTGGTCATCCGGTCCGCGTATTTGGACGGGTCGCCTTTGCCGGTGCCAAACTCATAAAAGTTGCAGTAGTTGGTCACTTCCTCCCAAGTATTGGGCTCCAACGCCTCTTCCGCATGCGCCTGACCGCCGAGCGCCGCGGCCAGCCCGCTGCCTGCCAGCCCCGCCATGATCTGGCGGCGGTTCCAGAACGCAGCCTCCGGGGTTGCATCTGCAAGGGTCAAATCATTGGTCCAACGGCCCGCCATCTGCGTCTCCTGAGTTTGCTGCTCCCTTTCAGGTAACGGTCCCGTGCGCAAAACCCAAAACATATCCTGTAACGACTGCGCGAGAGAACTGTAACGTTGCACCGTCTTCTTCATTCAGCGTTAACAAAATGGGGCTTTCAGCGGCGCGGTGCCTGAACCGGCTAAGCGGAAACTTTCCGGTGGCGGCTGCCTCCAACTCATGCAAGAAATGTAATATGTCAGCGCACGGCCCTGCAGGGCAGCGGACGCGGGTCAGCAGTCACCAGGGAGATACCCGATGAAGATATACGTAATTGCAGCCGCCCTTGCCCTCAGCACCGGTGCGGCTGCGGCGCAGGACATGGTGAGCTACACCACTCCCCTGTCCTTTGATGACGTAACCTTCGGGCTTGAGAGCGCCGTCACTAACCGGGGATTGCGGATCGACCACATCAGCCATGTGGGCGACATGCTGGAACGCACCCGCGCCGATGTCGGCTCGGATATTGTGCTGTTTGAACATGCGCAGGTCTTTTCTTTCTGCTCCGCCAAACTGTCTCGCCAGGTGATGGAGGCCAATCCCATGAACATCACCTTCTGCCCTTATGACATATTCGTCGCTCAGCCTCCTGGCGCAGAAAACGTCACCATCGGCTTCCGCGCCTTCCCCGAGGGCGAGATGCAGGTGATCCACGATCTGCTGGACGGTATCGTGCAGGAGGCGATCGAGGAGTAAGCTCTGGAGTATCCCCTGGCTGCAAAATTCCCCGCTGCACTGCTTGCGCGTTTTCACTATGCTGGCCGGAAACTGAAATTCCGGCACGGGCAGACCATGATGAAATCCCTTTTTGCTTACCTGATGATGCTGGCAGCCGCCACGCTGGCTGGCTGCGCTACCGGCCCTGCGGCGACCAAGAATGATGTCCAAGAACTCTCGCTGGCGCTGCAAACCCTGGATCCGAAAGTGGACCCGGCTGAGGCCCGCCGCGCGGCCGAGATCGCCTACAGCCACTCCGCCAGGCTGGCCGAGCAGTATAATGTCACCACCTCGCCGATCCTGCACAACACGATGGTGAACACCGGGGTCAAAGACCGCGGCCTTTGCGTGCATTATGCCGAGGACATGCAGGCGCGGCTTAGCCAGGAGAACTTTCAGACGCTCACGATGCTGCGCGCCATAGCCGAGCCGAAGAACGATTTCCGCATCGACCACAGCACCGCGGTGATCGCCGCCAAGGGTGATGGCATCTATGAAGGTATCGTTCTCGACCCCTGGCGCTACGGCGGCAAGCTGTTCTGGTCCGCCACAACCGAGGACGGACGTTACAATTGGGAACCCCGCCTGAAAGTCCTGCGCCGCAAATATGAGCGGCGGGTGGCCAAGGACGCGATAGCACAGTGAAGCTGCCTCTCTGGGACTACGGGCCTGCTGCGTCAATAGCTGCCCGGAACTGCCCCGGTGTCATTCCGAACTGCTTCTTAAATTCGCTGATAAAATGGGACGTGCTGTCATAGCCGACAGCCAGCCCGATGCCGGTGACTGCCTCTCTGGTGCTTTCCAGCAACCCCTTGGCCTGATCCAGCTTACGTTGCTTGCGCCACTGCGCTGGCGACGCACCGAAAATACGCGGCCTGCTGATTGTTGAGGAATGGCTCTCCAAACAGCACCACGCCGCGTACATCCAGGCCATTTCCGAAAACGGTGTCCTCGCCCGCCTGGCCGCCTTCATGACCGCGCCGCCCAAGGTGCGTTACTACAAAAGGCTGGTGATCTGATGGCAAGCTGCTCCGAAGGCATTTCGCGCCGCACTGCCCTTAGCTGCACAGCCGCGGCCGCCGCGGCCGCCTGGTTTTCGCCGGCAATTGCTGCGACGGCATCCACAGAGATGCGTTTCCATACCGTAAGGCTCCGCAAGTCCGGCACGTCTGAATACCTTTTGGGCATGCGCCGCAACCCGTCTTCAATCAGCCGACTGGTACTGGAAGGTGAGGACTTTTGCCGGATCCTGGCGGGTGAACGCGCCCGAACGGGCGCACGCCGACTGGAACTGTAAGGCTCCCCATTCATGACAAAGGCCCGCCATCGCTGGCGGGCCTTCTTTGTTACTTCTCCTTAATGCACCACCGCATCGTCGGGTCTGGGCCGGTCTGACGTCCCCAGCCGGTCGCCGATGACCAGCCCGTCACTGCCGGCAGAAACCGGGACGGTATCGCCGTCCTTGATCTCACCTCCCAGCAGGGCTTCTGCCAACGGGTTCTGCAACGCGCGCTGTATCACCCGCTTCAGGGGCCGGGCGCCGAACACCGGGTCATAGCCCTCATCCGCCAGCCAGGTCTTGGCCACCTCGTCCAACTCCAACGCGACCTTGCGGCCTGCCAGCCGCTTCAGCAGCCGCGCCAGCTGGATCTCGACGATACCGTCCATGTCAGCCCGGGCCAGACGGTCAAAGATGATGGTCTCATCCAGGCGGTTCAGGAACTCGGGCCGAAAATGCGCCCGGACCGCATCCATCACATCACGCCGTGCGTCTGAGGCATCCGCGCCCTCAGGCAGTTGGCTCAGCGCCTGAGCGCCCAGGTTCGAGGTCAGGATGATCAGCGTCTGTTTAAAATCCACGGTGCGGCCCTGGCCATCGGTCAGCACACCGTCATCCAGCACCTGCAAGAGCACGTTGAACACATCCGGATGCGCCTTTTCGACCTCATCGAACAGCACCACCTGATAGGGGCGGCGGCGCACGGCCTCAGTCAGCACCCCTCCCTCATCATAGCCGACATAGCCCGGAGGCGCGCCGATCAGACGGGCGACCGAGTGCTTCTCCATGAACTCCGACATGTCGACGCGGACCATCGCGTGCTCGTCGTCGAACAGGAAGCCGGCAACCGCCTTGGTCAGTTCGGTCTTACCCACGCCGGTCGGCCCAAGGAACAGGAACGACCCCAGCGGCCGGTTCTCATCGTTCAGGCCTGCACGTGCCCGGCGTACAGCATTGGCCACTGCGGTCACTGCAGCGTTCTGGCCGATCACCCGGCGGTGCAGATCATCTTCCATGCGCAGCAGCTTCTCCCGCTCGCCCTCCAGCATTTTGGAGGTCGGAATGCCGGTCCAGCGCTCGACCACCCCGGCGATCTGCTCCGGCCGCACGGCCTCTTCGACCATCAGGCCCTTTTCTTCGCGGCTCTCGGCATCGGATAGCTGCTTTTCCAGCCCCGGAATGACGCCATAAGACAACTCTCCCGCCTTGGCGAGATTGCCCTCCCGCTTGGCTATGTCCAGGTCGGCGCGGGCACGGTCCAGCTGCTCTTTCAGGTCGCGAGCCCCTGCCAGCTTGTCCCGTTCCGACTGCCACTGAGCGGTCATCTCGGCAGACTGCTCCTGCAGGTCCGACAGTTCCTTTTGCAGCGTCGTTAGCCGGTCCATGGAAGCCGCGTCGTCCTCAAGCTTCAGCGCCTCTTCCTCGATCTGCATCTGCAGGATCTGCCGGTCCAGCGCATCCAATTCCTCGGGCTTGGAATCCACCTGCATGCGCAGGCGGCTGGCGGCCTCGTCCATCAGGTCGATGGCCTTATCCGGCAGGAAGCGGTCGGTGATATAGCGGTTCGACAGCGTCGCCGCCGAGACCAGCGCCGCATCGGCAATCCGCACCCCGTGGTGCAGCTCATACTTCTCCTTGATGCCGCGCAGGATCGAAACAGTGTCTTCCACCGTTGGCTCGGTCACCATCACCGGCTGGAACCGGCGGGCCAGCGCTGCGTCCTTCTCAACATACTTGCGGTATTCATCCAGCGTGGTCGCACCGACGCAGTGCAGCTCGCCGCGCGCCAAGGCCGGCTTGATCAGGTTGGCGGCATCCATCGCGCCGTCGGATTTACCGGCGCCGACCAGTGTGTGCATCTCGTCGATGAACAGAATGATTTCGCCTGCAGCCTCAGTGACCTCGGTCAAAACCGCCTTCAGGCGTTCTTCAAACTCGCCGCGGTACTTCGCACCGGCAATCAGCGCGCCCATGTCCAGCGACAGCAGCTTCTTGTCACGCAAAGACTCCGGCACATCGCCATTCACAATGCGCAGCGCCATGCCCTCGGCAATCGCGGTCTTACCCACACCTGGCTCACCGATCAGCACCGGATTGTTCTTGGTCCGGCGCGACAGCACCTGCATCGAGCGGCGAATTTCTTCGTCGCGGCCAATGATCGGGTCGATCTTGCCCTCGCGCGCCGCCTCGGTCAGATCGCGGGCGTATTTCTTCAGCGCATCATAGCCTTCCTCAGCCGTGGCCGAGTCAGCTGTGCGTCCCTTACGGATATCGTTGATCGCCTCATTCAGTTTCTGCGCGGACACGGCACCAGCCTCCAAGGCGTCCTTCGCCTTGGACTTCACCATGCACAGCGCCATCAGCAGACGCTCAACCGGCACAAAGCTGTCGCCTGCCTTCTCGGCAATCTTGGCAGCCTCGTCCAGCACCTTGGCAGTCTGGCCGTCCAAATAGATCTGCGCCGCATCGCCGCTCACCTTCGCCTGCTTGGCAACAGCAGCCTCGACAGCCTCAACCACGCGCGCCGGTGCGCCGCCCGCGCGGGAGATCAGGTTGCTCGCCAGCCCCTGATCATCGTCCATCAATGCTTTCAGAATATGCTCCGGCACCAGCCGCTGGTGCCCCTCGCGCATCGCAATCGTCTGCGCTGCCTGCACGAATCCGCGTGCACGCTCCGTGAACTTGTTCAAGTCCATCTTGCTCTCCTCTATCAAGCGCCCGATGTTTGGCAGCGCCCGCTCTGCGGCACGCCCCGGTCCGGGCCTCAAAGTTCAATGTGGGAAGCAATCCAGCCGCTTCAAGATCATTAAACACCGAAAAGATGAGCAATTCACTGACCTGCGTCAATTCCCTCTGGCGCCCCAGGCGCAACCGCGCCGCGCCTGCGCGGCGCCGGGCCCAAAACTGTAATCTGTCCCCGCGCGGGGGCAGCTTCAGTTGCGGGAGCACCCGGCCGCCGCGTCCGCATCTTGCCGAATGGCCGCCCCTTGCGTATGAAACGCCAGTTTCACGCCAAATCCGCCAAAAGTAAGGACCGCCCCATGACCCAAACCCCGCGCGCCGATGACCGCCTGATTGTTGCCATGGATGTCCCCGACGCGCTGGCCGGGCTGAAGCTGGCCGAACAGCTGGGCGATGCGGTCTCCTTCTATAAAATCGGCCTCGGCATGCTGACCGGCGGCGGGCTGGCGCTGGCCAATGAACTGAAGCAGGAACACGGCAAGCGCATCTTCCTCGACATGAAACTGTTCGACATCGGCGCCACCGTGGAAAATGCAGTGCGCGGTCTGGCCCAGTTCGACCTCGACTTCCTCACCGTTCATGGTGACCCTTACGTGGTGCAAGCTGCCAAGGAAGGCGCTGCCGGCAAAGACCTCAAGATCCTCGCCGTCACCATCCTGACCTCGCTGGACCGCCAGGATTTGGACGGCGCGCTGATCAAAAAGGGTGCGGTGCAGGAACTGGTACTGGAACGCGCAGGCAATGCCTTTGCCGCCGGCGCCGACGGGGTCATCGCCAGCCCGCAGGAAGCGGCACTGATCCGTGCCCTGCCCGAAGCCGAAGGCAAGCTGATCGTCACCCCCGGCGTCCGCCCCGCCGGTGCCGACCTCGGCGACCAAAAACGGGTCGCGACACCTGCAAGCGCTATTGCTGACGGTGCTGACCATATCGTTGTCGGCCGCCCAATCTGGAAGGCAGACAGCCCCCGCACCGCGGCTGAGTCTATCCTGGCTGAGCTGGCCGGCGTGCAGGATTAACACCGAACAGCCACAGACTGCCTGCGCTGCCAATAGTTCAGGCGCCTTATTGCCCAAAAATTAGGCAGGAATAAATCTTTTGCGCCAAGCACAAGACAACAGCCGTGGCTACAGTTCGAAAGTATAGTGACGCGACGTCAAGCGTTTCTTTTCACTGAGAAATCCGCCAATAGCGGCAGAATCTGCGCCAAATTACCCTGTGCCTTCAAAAGCACACCACGCAACTCCGCAAGCTCTGACCGCTACCGCGGACTTTGCGAACTACCGCCGACTGAGCGATTCTAGGACTTGAGACACTCCCCAGACGGGCTTTTCTTCCTGAGACCCGTCACCTCCCCCCGCTAATTAGCGGGGGATCTTTCTTTCAGCCCCCCGGTTCAGGCGGCCCGGACAACAAGATACTCCCGCAGCCGCTCGGCAAAATGCGGTACCGCCAAAGGGTGCGCGCAATAGGTTTCCGGTGTCATTAATCTCCAGCGCTGCCCCTCGTCCCCCAGCCTGACCTGCCTGACGGCCGCCGCGGGCAGATGTCCCGCAAAGAACCAGACTCGCCCGCGCGGGCGTTGGTAGGAGCGGGCCCAGACCAGCACATCAGGCTGCAGAACCAGCCCGGCTTCTTCCTCGGTCTCCCGCAGCGCGCAGGCTTCGGGACTTTCGCCGCCTTCGCGTCCGCCGCCCGGCAGGTCCCAAAACCCGGGGTATGGGATATCCGGCTTGTCATCCCGCTGGATCACCAGCAAATCCTGCCCCAGAAAAAGAGCCAGCTTTGCGCCTGAAAAATCTTCGTCTGCTCGTGCCATGATCTGTCACTTGGACACGGGCCGCGTTAAAGACAAGGCCTCCGCCGCAAGCTATACTAGCCCGTCCCTTGATCCAGCAGAATCCTTGCCCGCCATGCATGCCCTGTGCCGAGACTGCCTGAGCCAGATCGCCCCCGCCCGGCGCTGCCCGCATTGCGGCAGCCCGCGGATCAAGGCGCATGCAGAGCTGTTTTCCCTCACCATCGCCCATATGGACTGCGATGCTTTCTATGCCAGCGTCGAAAAGCGCGACAATCCAGAATTGGCCGCCAAGCCGGTGATTATCGGGGGCGGCAAACGCGGTGTGGTCTCTACCGCCTGCTACGTCGCCCGCATCCGCGGAGTGCGCTCGGCCATGCCGACGTTTCAAGCCTTGAAACTTTGCCCTGATGCGGTGTTCATCAAACCGCGGATGAGCGTCTACGTCGAGGTCAGCCGCGAAATCCGCAAGATGATGAACGAGCTCACTCCGGAGGTGGAGCCGCTGTCGCTGGATGAAGCCTTCATGGATCTCAGCGGCACCGAAAAACTGCACGGTGCGCCGCCCGCCGTGATGCTAGCCAGGCTGGTCAAACGGATGAAAAACGAACTGGGCGTCACCGGCTCCATCGGCCTCAGCCACAACAAGTTTCTGGCCAAGGTTGCCTCCGACCTCGACAAGCCGCGCGGGTTTTCGGTGATCGGCAAGGCAGAGACCGGTGATTTCCTGCGCGAAAAACCAGTGCGGCTGATCTGGGGCATCGGCCCCGCCGCCCAAGCCAGCCTTGAGAAAGCCGGCATCCGCACCTTCTCGGACCTTTTGCGCTGGGACCGCGAGGCCCTGCACAGCCGCTTCGGCTCCATGGGGGACCGGCTCTGGCATCTGGCCCGCGGTCAGGACCGCCGCCGGGTCTCTGCAAACGCTCCGGTCAAATCGATTTCCAAGGAAACCACGTTTTTTGAAGACACCGCCAGCATAGACATTCTGGATGGTCATCTGTGGCGGCTTGCAGAACAGGTTTCCGACCGCGCTAAGGCGCGGGAGCTTGCAGGCAGGGTTGTCACCCTCAAACTGAAACGCGCCAATCATTCCGCATTGACCCGGCGGGTGACACTGCACAGTCCCACCCAGATCGCCGACCGCATTTACCGCACCGCACGCAACCTGCTGGACCAGGCGGGCAATCAAGGGCCCTACCGGCTGCTGGGCTGCGGCATCTCTGATCTCGTGCCCGAATCGCAAGCCGACGAAACCGGCGACCTGCTGGATCCGCAGGCTGGCAAGCGGGCTGAGGCGGAACGCGCCACCGATGCCATCCGCAAACGATTTGGAGACAGCGCGATTCTGAAAGGCCGCGCGCTGCGCTGAGCCGCGCAGGCGTTTTCTTCTTACTCCGCCGCCAGTGGCAGTTCTTCACGTCCAATAGCCGCGATCTCGGCAATCACTTGGCGCAACAGCTGCTGCAGCAATTCAAAATTCCCGTTGGGGCGGATTTTGGCCTCATCCATATACAACGCCCGGTCTATTTCGATCTGAACCGCGTGCTGGCGCCGTGATGGGCGGCCATAGGTCTGGGCGATATAGGCCCCGGCAAACGGCGTGTTGCGGGCGACGTTCAGTCCGGCCGCAGCAAAGGCAGCCTCAATCCGGTCCACAACGCTGCTATCGGCTGCGGCACCGAAGCGATCGCCCAGTACCACCTCTGGCTTGCCGCCCTTGCACGGAACCATGGTATCGATCGCCTCATGCGGCATCGAATGACAATCAACTAGAATTGCTTGGCCGAAATGCTGATGCGCCTGCTCCAGAAGTCCTTTCAGCGCCTGGTGGTAGGGGTGCCAGCAGCATCTGATCCGCAGCTCGGCTTCCGTCGCTGGCAGTTTGCCCCGGTAAATAGCACGGCCATTGGCCACCACCCGGGGAATCACCCCAAGGCCGGACGCCACCCGCGGGTTCTGCCCGCGCCGCTGCACTCCTTCGATCACCGCCGGATCCAGCTCATCCGGAGACCGGTTCAGATCCAGGTAGGCACGTGGTTTGACTGCCATCAGCAGCGGCGATCCAAACTCTGGCGCGGCCTTAAACAGCCGGTCGACAAAGGCGTCCTCCGAGCTGCGGATCTCCTTCCGCCCCAGAATCGACTGGGCCAGAAAGGAATCGGAATAGTCCGTGCCGCTGTGCGGAGAGGCAAAAACCACGGCCGAAGCCAGTTTCTGCGGTGAAATCACGGAAAACGCTGTATCAGGCATCCTTGCTCCGGTGCTTCTTGTGCAAGAAACAGCATATCGCGGAAATTTCTGCGGTCAAAAGCTCTTGCACCCCTGAGCGACTCTATTTATAGACCCCCTCACCGGCGCGGCACCCCGCGCTCCTTTCACTTCTAAGGGGCAGGACGGCGCGCAGGCCAGAGTGGGCGATTAGCTCAGCGGTAGAGCACTTCGTTGACATCGAAGGGGTCACAAGTTCGATCCTTGTATCGCCCACCATTCATTCACGGCTTCGGCTCCGGCCGAGCCACCCGCTAACCCAGGCGCTGGTTCGCGCCGCAGACAAGGAGAGAGACCATGAAGGTCAAGAACTCGCTCCGTTCGCTGAAGAACCGGCACCGCGATTGCCGGGTTGTGCGCCGCAAAGGCCGCGTTTACGTGATCAACAAGACCCAGCGCAAGTTCAAAGCGCGCCAGGGCTAAGATCCGACACAGCGACACGCAAAAAACCGCATCATCCGATGCGGTTTTTTTGCGTTTGGCAGCTGCGGTTTCCGGAAAAGACACAGGTAAATGCTCCCGCGCCCGCAGATCCCCGGCCAAAGCCGGGCGAGTCTCGCGGCCTTGGGCGTGGCACCGCGCATGGCGCGGAGCCACGCCCAATCGGAACGGGCTTTGCCAAAAGTCCGGCGACGGGCGGGAGCGCACCGCGCCATCTGCCCCTCTCCTCTACTGATGCCCGGCTGCTCTCAGTTGGAACCCGGCCAAGCGAAGAATTTACCAAGTGTTTCAGTCGGAAATCCGTTGCATCTTCTGTCAATTGCTTTAATTGACTATTTCAGTCGGAATAAAAGCCACAGAAGAACGGGACACCCAATGCTGAAAGCCACCACTGTACTGGCCGGCGCCCTGACCGCTGCCATTGCCACCTGCGCTGCTGCCGAAGGCGAGCTGAACATTTATTCGTCGCGCCATTACGACACCGACGAACAGCTCTATTCGGATTTCGAAGCGGCCACCGGCATCACCATCAACCGCATCGAAGGCAACGCGGACGAGCTGATCGCCCGAATGAACGCCGAAGGTGAGAATTCCCCTGCCGACATCCTGATCACCGTCGACACCTCGCGCCTGACGCGCGCCAAAAATGCCGGTGTGCTGCAGAGTATCGACAACGATGTGCTGGAATCCCGCGTGCCTTCTTATCTGCAGGATGAGGACAATCAGTGGTTCGGCTTCAGCCAACGCTCCCGGATCATCTTCTATGACAAGGACGAACTGGCTAACCCGCCGCTCACCTATCTGGATCTGGCAGATCCCGCCTACAAAGGCCTGGTCTGCATCCGCTCTTCCAAGAACACTTACAACCAGACCCTTCTGGCCTCGATCGTGACTCACCACGGGGCCGCAAAGGCCCAGAAATGGGCTGAGGGCGTAGTCGCCAACATGGCCCGCGCCCCACAGGGCGGCGACACCGACCAGATGCGCGGCATCGTCTCAGGCGAATGCGATATCGCGGTGGCCAACACCTACTACTTCGCCCGTTCGATCCGTAAAAACGTCAAAGGTATCTCGGACAACCGCGATCAGATCGGCTGGCTGTTTCCCTCGCAGAACACAGAGGGTGCGCATATGAATCTGTCTGGCGGCGGCGTGGCCGTGCATGCGCCGAACAAGGAAAACGCCATCACCTTCCTGGAATATCTCGCCGGTGATTCCGCCCAAGCGTATTTCTCGGCCGGGAATGACGAATATCCGGCGGTTCCCGGTGTCGGTCTGGCGCCCTCAATCGCAGCGCTTGGCCACTTCAAACCGGATGACGTGAGCCTTTCGGACGTTGCCAAGAACCTTCCCGAAGCACAGAAGATATTCAACGACGTTGGTTGGAAGTAAGTCCAGCCGGCAGCCAACACCTAATAAGCGCGGCTTGAGCCGCGCTTATTTTAACTACTGGTTCCCCAAAAACACACTGGCAGGCCCCTGGCGAAAGATTGAAGCTGACAGAGCTTTTGCTAGACCCATTCAGGCCACCGGCCTATAGATTCCCGCATCTTGAATTTCGGGGGGAATCATGCAGTCGAGAGCTTTCCACGCTCTGAAGGAACAGAGCGTATGAACCGGTTGCCGGTAACGATTATCAGCGGCTATCTGGGCGCTGGCAAAACCACGTTAATCAACCGCCTTTTGGCCGAAGATCACGGATTAAAGCTGACCGTGATCGTGAATGATTTTGGTGCAATCAACATTGATGACGCCCTGATCCAGGACACCGCTGGCGGCACGGTTGCTCTCACCAATGGCTGCGCCTGCTGCACGATGGGCGATGACCTGTCCCTCGCGTTGCGCGACATCTTGAACCAGCCGAACCATCCGGATCATCTGGTCATCGAGGCCAGCGGCATTTCCGACCCGGTCGCCATTGCCAATTCGGTGCTGAATGAAACCGGGCTGAGCTATGGCGGTATCGTTACTCTGGTGGATGCGGAAAATGCCGAAACCTTGCTGAGCGACCCGCTGGTTGCACCGCAGGCTGAGCAGCAGATCCGTGCGGCAGACCTTGTGATCGTCACCAAATGCGATGACATGTCCGAAGCGGTCTCCGCCCTGCTGACGAAGGCCGGCGCCCGCACTCCCACCGTGCTGAATGGGTCGCCCGTGGCCGAGCTGCTGTTCGACGTGGTGCCGCTGCCCAAAGGCGGCGCCGTTGCCGCACATCCCGCCTATGCCACCTGGCAGCACCGCAGCAGCGATGTGCTGGACCGCCGCGCATTGGGGGACAAGCTGGCGGCCCGGCCCGCGGGGCTTTACCGGATGAAAGGCTTTGTGCTGACTACCGGAGGCGCCTATGAGCTGCATGTGGTAGGCCGCCATGTCGAGGCCAAACGCTGTGAGGCTGAGGAAACCGTGCTGGTGGGCTTGGGTCCGGCAAACCGGATTTCCCGCGATGAGATTGAGGCCTGGTGGGCGGCCTAAGCCGCACCCGGGCTAAGAAAATTCAAATTTTCTTGGCAAGAATTTTCAAAAACTCTTACGCCTAGCGCCGCCGCCCCACCTGGCGGCAGATCAGAATCACCGGCAGCAGCCCCACCGCCATGATCACCAGCGAGGGCACTGCAGCGCCTTCCAACCGCTCATCCGCCGCCAGCCGGTGCGCCTGCACCGCCAGCGTGTCGAAATTGAAAGGCCGCATGATCAGCGTCGCCGGCAGTTCCTTCATCACATCGACAAAAACAATCAGCAGCGCGGTCAGCAGGCTGGGCGTCAGGATCGGCAAATGCACCCGGCGCAGCATCCCCAAGGGCCCCTGCCCCAGCGACCGCGCCGCCGCATCCATGTTGGAATGCATCGTCGCCTGCCCGCCCTCATAAGCGCCAAGCGCGGCGGCCATGAAGCGCACGCCGTAAGCCGCGACCAGCAACCAGATCGACCCTGTCACCAGCAGCCCGGTGCGAATGCCAAAGGCCTCGCGCATCCAGGCATCCAGCGCATTGTCAAAGGCCGCAAAGGGAACGATAAGCCCCACCGCAATCACCCCGCCCGGCACCGCATAGCCCAGCCGCGCAAAATAGGCCGCAGCAGCGGACACCCGCCCGGGCCGCAGCCGCTGGTAGAACCCAAGGCACACCGCTGCCGCCACCGTCAGCACCGCTGCCGCCGCCGCCAGGGTGATCGAATTGGCGGTGAAATCAATGTAGCGGCGGCTGAACAGGTTCTGTTCGGAATCAAAGCTCATCGAAAACAGCACTGCCACCGGCAGCAGGAACCCCAGAACCACCGGCACCGCGCAGAAGAAGACCGCAGCCGCTGCCTTGATACCGCCCAGCTCTGCCGGCGGCATCTGGTTGTGATGCTTGCCCGCATGGTGATATTTAGCCCGCCCGCGCGTCGCCCGCTCCATCACTGCAAGCGTCAAGGCAAAGCCCAAAAGGCACAGCGCCAGCTGCGCCGCCCCGCCCCGGTCACCCAGCGAGAACCAGCTGGTGTAAATCCCGGTGGCAAAGGTCTGCACTCCGAAATAGGAGACCGTGCCGAAGTCTGCGATGGTCTCCATCACCGCCAGAAGGACGCCAGAGGCAATTGCCGGCCGAGCCATCGGCAGGCTGACCAGCCAGAATCCCTGCCAGGCGCTCTTCCCAAGTGCCCGCGCCGCCAGAAATGCCCCGGCGCTTTGCTGCATGAAAGCCGCCCGCGCCAGCAAATAAACATAGGGGTAAAGTACCAGCACCAGCATCGCCGCCGCCCCTCCGGTCGAGCGGATCTCTGGAAACCAGTAGTCCCGCGGCCCCCAGCCTGTCACCTCGCGCAAAGTCGACTGCACGATGCCGGGATGATCCAGAACATGGGTATAGGCATAGGCCAGCACATAGGCCGGAAAAGCCAGCGGCAGCACCAGCGCGATTTCCAGAAACCGCGCAGCGGGAAAACGCGTCATCGTCACCAGCCAGGCCGCCCCGGTCCCGATGGCAAAAGTGCCAAGCGCCACCATTGCCACCAGCGCCAGTGTGGTCAGCGAGTAGCCGGACAGAACGGTCTCAGCCAGGTGGCTTATGGTCTCGGTTCCGCCAAACGCCGCCGCCAGCGCCACTGCCACCATTGGCAGCAGGCAGGACAACGCCACCACCCAGGCCATCACAGAAAAGATACCGCCGCCGGTCTTGCCGCCGCGTCGCCGTCCGTGCGGAGCGTACTCTATGAGATCATTGGCAGCAGTCATTTGCGTGGGTTACGGGTCCTGCAGAAGTTTTACACTGCCCTATTTCGACCATTCCAGTCAGAAATTCCAGCCGGAAAGCGCGGCGCAGGCCGCAGAGGCTCCTCGAATAGCAAACGGGCGCCGGCATCCGGCGCCCGTTCCCTTCCAATTAACAGGAGGGTTAGTCGTAGGTCCGCTGATCTTCGATCACCAGCCCGTCCTTGGGCAAAGCATCCGGTGCCACAACTTCAACCTTGCCCTTGAGCTTCAGCACCTCGATCACCGAGCGCGCATAAGCCGCCTCGTCGCCGCCCAGCGCTTCGATCTGCACTGTCATTGCGTCCATCTCGCCATCGCGGCTCGCAACCACACGCGCCTTGACGATCTCGGTATGTTTGTCGACCAACGCCGCCACCTGTTCGGGCCGCACAAACATGCCCTTGATCTTGGTGGTCTGATCGGCCCGGCCCATCCAGCCCTTTATCCGCATATTGGTGCGGCCGCAGGATGAAACGCCCGGCATCACCGCCGACAGATCGCCGGTGGCAAAACGGATCAGCGGGTAATCCGGATTGAGCGTGGTCACCACGACTTCGCCCACCTCACCCGGCGCCACCGGGTTACCGGTGCCGGGTGTGACGATTTCGACAATCACATGCTCGTCGACAATCATCCCCTCCATCGCCGGGCTTTCATAGGCGATATTGCCCAAATCAGCGGTGGCATAGCATTGCAGGCAGGAAATCCCGCGATCGGCATACTCCTGACGCAGGGAAGGAAACAGTGCGCCGCCACCCACCGCCGCCTTGGTGAAGGCCAGCTCCACGCCCATCGCATCGGCCTTGTCCAGGATCACCTTCAGGTAATCCGGCGTGCCGGCATAAGCGGTGGCTCCAACATCGCGCGCAGCCGTCACCTGCAGCTCGGTCTGGCCGGTGCCGGCTGGAAGAACCACGGCCCCCACCGCCCGTGCACCGTTTTCAAAGATCATGCCCGCAGGCGTCAGATGGTAGCCGAAACAGTTCTGCACCACATCGCCCTGGCCGATCCCGGCGGCGTTCAGGAACCGCCCCATCCGCCACCAGTCGCCATCCACTCCGCCCGGCTCATAGATCGGGCCCGGACTTTGAAAAACATGGGCAAAGCCGGTCGCAGGCTTCACGGTAAAGCCGCCAAAGGGCGGGTTCTCGGCTTGCGCCCGGCTCAGCTCCGACTTGCGCAGCACCGGCAGCGCCGCCAGTGCCTCGACCGAGGTCACCGCCGCCGGATCCACGCCGTCCAGCAGTTCTGCATACCCGGAAGCGGACTTGGCGCGGGCGATCTGCTCTGGCAAAGCCCTGGCAAGATCTGCGGCGCGTTCATCTGCGCTGCGGGTCTCAAGCGTGTCAAAAAAGGTCATCACGTCATCTCCCCGCATCAGCTCAGCCACCTCTTGCGGCGGCGGTACGACCGCACGTCGCGGAAGCTTTTGCGCCCCTCATCCGACATGCCCAGGTAGAATTCCTTCACATCCGGGTTTTCCCGCAGCTCCGCCGCAGGCCCGTCCATCACCACACGGCCCGATTCCAGGATGTAGCCGTAATGGGCATAGCGCAGGGCGACGTTGGTGTTCTGCTCAGCCAGCAGGAAGGTCACGCCCTCCTGCTCGTTGATCGACTTTACGATCTCGAAAATTTGCTCCACCAGCTGCGGTGCCAGTCCCATCGAAGGCTCATCCAGCAGGATAGTTTCCGGTTTGGACATCAGGGCGCGGCCCATTGCCACCATCTGCTGCTCGCCGCCCGAGGTATATCCGGCCTGGCTTTTGCGGCGCTCCTTCAGACGCGGGAAATAGTGATAGACTCTCTCCAGATCTTCCTGAATCTTTGCGCTGCTGTCCGAGCGGGTATAAGCGCCGGTCAGCAGATTTTCTTCCACCGTCAAATGCTCGAAACAATGGCGGCCTTCCATCACCTGGATCACGCCTTTCTTCACGAGTTCCGCCGGATCCTGCTCATGCACATGCGCACCACGGTATTTGATCGATCCTTTGGTGACCTCGCCGCGTTCCGAGTGCAGCAGGTTCGAAATTGCCTTCAGCGTGGTGGTCTTGCCGGCCCCGTTGCCGCCCAGCAGCGCAGTAATGCCGCCCTTAGGCACATTCAGGCTGACGCCTTTCAGAACAAGGATCACATGATTGTAGATCACCTCGATATTGTTGACCTCCAGCAGGGTCTCTGCCTGCACATCGGCGGTGTCGGCGGCGGTGTTCGCTGCATCCAGCATCAAAGCGTGTCCTCATGCCTGTCCCGGATCTGAACCGGGACCCGTTTGCGCGGCGCGGCGGCTCCCCGCCGCGCCAGTTGTTCCAGGCTCTGCCAAGGCAGAGCCGCCAAGCCCTTAGTTGCAGCGGGGCTCAATGTTGTTTTCAGCCGCATAGGCGCCCGAATCTTCCTCGATCAACTTGCCGATCACTTCGGTATCGGACGGTTTGAAGTCCGAGATCAGCGACCAGGTTTTGCTCTCCGCATCCCACTGGGTCACACCCACCAGGCCAGGGCCGCCGTGGTTATCGCAGGAAACATTGAAGGTCGGGCCAAAGTTCGGCATCCCCAGCGCAGCCATCTTGGCTTCGTCGATTACCAGCGCTTCCATGCCGTCCCGCATCATCGCAGCGTCGATATCCCCGGTGCCGTGGATGTCTTGCGCGGTTTTAGCGGCCTCGGCAGCCAGCATCGCCGCGTACATGCCGCGGTTATACAGAACGTTGCCCACCTGATCGCCGGCACCTGCAGCCTTGCCTGCGTCCACGACATACTTCTGGATGTCGTCAAACACAGGGAAGTCGCGGCCCACGTTGTGGAAAGTCACCGCCTTGTAGCCATCCGCCTTGGCGCCCGCCGGCATCACGTCATGCTCGGCACCGGACCACCACACGCCGATGAAGTTCTCCATCGGGAAGCGGATGTTGGCGGCTTCCTGAATCGCCACCTGGTTCATCACACCCCAGCCCCACATCACGACATTGTCGGGACGCTCGCGGCGGATCTGCAGCCATTGCGACTTCTGTTCCTGGCCCGGGTGATCCACCGGCAGGGCGATCAGTTCGAAGCCATGCTTCTTAGACAGCTCCTCCAGGGTGCGGATCGGCTCCTTGCCATAGGCAGAGTTATGATAGATCAGCGCAATCTTCTTGCCGCTGACGTCGCCGCCGTTGGATTCCAGCAGGTAGTTCACAACGCCCGAGGCGCCGTTCCAGTAGTTGGCGGGATAGTTGAACACATGGCTGAACACTTCGCCGTTTGCCGCCGAGGTGCGGCCATAGCCCATGGTGTGCAGCGGGATGTTGTCCGCGGTCACCTTGGGGATCAGCTGATAGGTAATGCCGGTGGACAGCGGCTGATAGATCAGCGCGCCCTGGCCCTTGGTAGACTCATAGCATTCCACGCCTTTTTCGGTGTTATAGCCGGTCTCGCATTCGATCACCTTGGCCGGCACGCCGCCGATACCGCCATCGCGTTCATTCAGCAGGGTGAAATAGTCGTTATAGCCGTCCGAGAACGGAATGCCGCCCGCCGCATAAGGCCCTGTCCGGTAGCTGAGGTCCGGGAACACCAGGTCCGCCATTGCCGGACCGGCTGCCATCGCGGCGCCCAGCGCCAGTGTGGTCAGTGTCTTTTTCATCGGCTTAAATCCTCCCTATGGTCTTATCCGATTGTTTCTCAAAAACGGGGGTGGTCTTGCTTTTCTCCCCGCCAGCTCTCAAGGCCGCCCGCATCAGTGCGGGAAGGGCCACAGTCTCAGTTTTTCCTTGGCGACGCGCCACAGCTGCGCCATGCCGTGCGGCTCGGCGATCAGGAACACCACAATCAGCGCCCCCACGATCACCAGCTGAAAATGCGCCACGATATCGGTGGGCCAGCCCAGAAGATCGACGCCTACCACCTTCAGCACCACCGGCAGCAGCACCAGGAAGGCCGCGCCGGCAAAGGAGCCGAAGATCGAGCCCAGACCGCCCAGGATCACCATGAACAGCACCAGGAACGACTTGTTGATACCAAAGGCCTCGCCGACCTCGACCGCACCCAGGTAGACCGCAAAGAACAGCGCGCCGGAAATCCCGATGAAAAAGCCGGACACCGCAAAAGCCGTCAGTTTCGCCTTCAGCGGGTTCACCCCGATGATTTCAGCCGCGATATCCATGTCGCGGATTGCCATCCAGCTGCGGCCCACGGTGCCGCGGGTCAGGTTGCGGGCAACCAGCGCGCAGAACGCAAGGAAGATCAGACAGAACAGATAGGTGGCCCAGGCCGGCGCATTGGGGCCGGTGATTAGGATGCCGAAAGTATCGCGCTCCGGCGCGTTGATCTGGCCCGACGCCGAATAGTTGTAGAACCACGGCACCCGATTGAACAGCCACACCAGGAAGAACTGCGCCGCCAGCGTCGCCACCGCCAGGTAGAAGCCCTTGATCCGCAGGGACGGCAGGCCGAAGGCCACACAGACCACCGCGGTAATGCCGCCCGCCAGCAGCACATGAATGAACATGCTGACCTCTGGAAAGGCCGTCATCAGCTTGTAGCAGGCATAGGCGCCAACGGCCATGAACCCGCCGGTGCCAAGGCTCACCTGCCCGCAGTATCCAACAAGAATGTTCAGCCCGATCGCCGCAATGGAATAGATCAGGAACGGCAGCAGGATCGCATTGGCCCAGTAGTCATTGACCAGGAAGGGGATGATGCCGAACGCCACCGCCAGCACCACGTAATAGCGGACGCGGTCGAACTTGATCGGGAAGGTCTGGCTGTCATCGGCGTAGGAGACTTTGAAATCTCCGGCTTCACGGTAGAACATGTCTCAGATGCTCCCTTTCTGTTGCAAACGGGGCCCGGTCCGGGTGTTTGTCTTTGATATTTCAGCGGCGGCAGTCATTCGATCTGCCCCCATTGCGCCTGCGCCGCGTCGCGCTGCGCGCGGGTCATCCGGTTCGACGGTTTGGCATAGCCGCTGCACTCGCTGCCGCGCACCAGACGCAGGTATGCAATGATGCCGGTGATCAGGCCTGAGGCTGCCAGCAGCGATGCGGTGACGATCTGGGTTTCCGTGAACCCTTCCGCCGTCAGCGCCAGGTATCCGAACGCCCAAAAGCCCGCCCAGGCAATCACGTTGATGACGGCAATCGCCTTGGTCATGCCGCCGCCCCGCCGTTAACCAGTTTGTCAGAAATCCGTGCTTGGCCACATTTTGCCCATTTCTTTCTGCCACCCTGTTCTTGGGTAAAGTGAGTGGGATCAATGACCGCGATTTTCGAGGAAATCCGGCGGCTGGAGGCCGCGCGGAAAAAGGGTGATATATCCGCTGCCGAATTTGCAGAGGCCAAGGGCCGGCTGCTGGCAACGGTGGAAGATGCAACAGTGCTGCCGCCGTGCGAGTTCGAGCCGCCGCGCCGGGAGACACGCAGGGAAACCTCCGGGACCGCACCCGGCCCCTGGGGGCTGATGCTGATGGGGCTTCTCGGGGCTGGTCTGCTAACGCTCCTGGCCGGGCAGCTGATCGGCGATCTGACCATCGCCTTCACGCTGATCGCCACGGTGTTCGCCGCCATTGTCATCGCCGCCTTCCGCCGGCTCGAAAGCTGAACGTTCCGGGAGCAGGTCATATGCGGATCAGACCCGTTCAATGATCTTCTCCCCGAACAGACCCTGCGGACGGAACACCAGAAAGATCAACGCCAGCACATAGGCAAACCAGTTCTCGGTGGCACCGCCGACCATCGGGCCGATGGCGAACTCGAAAAGTTTCTCGCCCACACCGATGATCAGCCCGCCGACAATGGCGCCGGGGATCGAGGTGAAGCCGCCCAGCATCAGCACCGGCAGCGCCTTCAGCGCGATCAGCGACAGCGAGAACTGCACGCCGGACTTGGTGCCCCAGACGATGCCCGCAACCAGCGCTACAAACCCGGCAACCGACCAGACCAGCACCCAGATGAAGTTCAGCGAGATACCGACCGACAGCGCCGCCTGATGGTCATCCGCCACCGCACGCATCGCCCGGCCCTGCTTGGTGTATTGGGCAAAGCAGACCAGCCCCGCCACCAGCAGCGCAGCAATCACCGTCGCCACAATGTCCAGATTGTCGATAAAGAAGCCGTAGCCGAAGATGTTGAAGGTGGCCTCGTCGATCCACAGGTTGATGCCCTGCGGCAGACCGACGTCCAGCGTCTTAATCTCGGAACCCCACATCAGGTCGGCAACGCCTTCCAGGAAATAGGCCAGGCCAATGGTGGCCATGAACAGGATAATCGGCTCCTGCCCCACCAGATGCTTCATCACCAAAACCTGCACCAGCCACGCCAGCAGAACCATGACGCCAATGGTCAGCGCAATCGCCAGAACCCCCGGCACGTTCCAGCCGAAATGGGTGATATGACCGCCAAAGACCGCGTTGATGATATGCGCAAAGGGCACCTGCCCCTGCATGATCCCCACCAACGTCATCGCCGCAAACAGCGCCATCACGCCCTGGGCATAGTTGAAAATGCCGGAGGCCTTGTAGATCAGCACGAAGCCCAGCGCGACCAGCGCGTACAGAACGCCTGCCATCAGGCCGTTCAGCGTCACTTCCATCGCAAAGACGAGTTGTTCGGGCATTAGATGCTCTCCTCGGAATTCTGCACTGCGGCGGGGCACAGGGGGGGCACAAGGGGTGTATGGGTGTTACCCTGCCGGGGCCGGGTGTTGCTGCATTGCAACTCAGTCATGGCTGACCCCCAGATAGGCGTCGATCACATCCTGGTTATTGCGCACCTCATCCGGGGTGCCGTCGCCGATTTTTTTGCCGTAGTCCATCACCACGACTCGGTCCGACAGATCCATCACCACCCCCATGTCGTGCTCGATCAGGGCGATGGTGGTGCCGAATTCGTCGTTCACATCCAGGATAAAGCGGGACATGTCCTCCTTCTCCTCGACGTTCATGCCGGCCATCGGTTCATCCAGCAGCAGCAGCTTTGGCTCCGCAGCCAGCGCGCGGGCCAGTTCGACCCGTTTCTTCAGGCCATAAGGCAGCCGGGACACCGGGGTCTTGCGGATGTGCTGGATCTCCAGAAAGTCGATGATCCGCTCTACAACCTCGCGGTTTTCGGTCTCTTCCTTTTCCGCCTTACCCTTCCACAAAGCCTGCGAAAACAGGCCTGTTTTCATATGGTTGAGCCGTCCTGTCATCACGTTGTCCAGCACGCTCATGCCTTCGAACAGCGCGATATTCTGGAACGTGCGTGCGATGCCCTGACGTGCCACCTCATACGGGCGCATCTGCGGGCGCTTCTTGCCGTGGAACAGCACTTCGCCTTCCTGCGGCACATAGAACCCCGAGATCACATTCAGCATCGAGGATTTGCCGGCGCCGTTGGGGCCGATGATCGCGCGGATCTCGCCCTCGCGGATGTCAAAGGAGATGTCCTTGATCGCCACCACACCGCCGAACCGCAGGGTGATGTTCTTCATTTCCATCACCACACCACCGATGGTGCGACCGTCTTCGGTGACATAGCTTAAGGAATTGTCAAGCATAACAACGGCCTCCATTATTCTGCCACATAGAAATTTTAAGATTTCCATGCGATACTTGTTCAAAACGAGCAGCAAGGAGACCAAAGCAATGTTTGGCGAACTTGAACATTCCTGCCTTCTGAAGATGGCCGTCGAATGCAAGCAGATGGGCCTCAGCCAATCCGAAAGCCTGACCTCGATCATCGAGCAGACACACGGGTTCAGCTCTCCCTTCAAGATCCAGCAGGTGGTCAACACGGCCTTCAATCCCGGCCTCAATCCCGACTTGATCTGAGATCGGCCCGGCCTGCCCGGCACGGGGCAGATTTTTCTCCGCAAATACGTGCATCATTCTGCGGCCACCTTGTGAACCGCAACCGGTTTCACGTCCGCATCGACTATGGTCAACGTCGCGCTGATCGACCCCTTGCGTCCGTCTTCATAGGTCACTTCAGTCACTGTCGAGACCTGCTCCGAGCCGTCGTACAGCGCCGTAATGATGTCGTCGAACTTCTCCTCGACGATGCGGCGGCGCACTTTGCGGGTGCGGGTCATTTCGCCGTCATCCGCATCCAGTTCCTTGTGCAGAACCACAAAGCGGTGGATCTGGCAGCCTGACAGCATCGGGTCTTCCGCCACCGATTGGTTCACCGCCGTCACATGCTCACGGATAGACTCCAGAACCTGCGGATGCCCGGCCAGTTCCTGATAGGATGCATAGGCGATATTATTGCGCTCGGCCCAGTTTCCAACTGCTGTAAGATCAATATTGATGAAGGCCACGCAGCGGTCTTTACCATTGCCAAACAACACAGCTTCCAGAATGTCCGGGTAGAATTTCAGCTTGTTTTCAACATACTTGGGCGCAAACATCGCACCATCGGCCATCTTGCCCACGTCCTTGGCACGGTCGATTATCCGCAGGTGGCCGGAGCCTTCCTCAAAGAAACCAGCATCGCCGGTGGCTACCCAGCCCTCCGGATCCTTGGTTGAAGCGGTAGAGTCAGGATTGTTGAAATACTCCACGAACGTGCCGGGAGAGCGGTAGTAGATCTCGCCGTTGTCGCCGATCTTGATCTCCACCTCCGGTGCAGGAACCCCTACGGTATCGGCGCGCACTTCGCCATCCGGCTGCACGGTGATGAACACGGTGGCCTCGGTCTGGCCGTAAAGCTGTTTCAGATTGATGCCCAGAGAGCGGTAGAAATCAAAAATCTCCGGCCCTATCGCCTCCCCTGCGGTATAGCCGACGCGGATGCGTCCATAGCCTAGTGTGTCCTTGAGCGGACCGTAGACCAGCACATTGCCCAGCGCGTATTTCAGCCGGTCCATCAGGCCAACTGGCTTGCCATCCAGAATGTCGCCACCAACCTTTTTCGCATGCGCCAGGAAATGGTGGAACATCTTGCGCTTCAGCGCGCCCGCGTCCTCCATCCGGATCATCACATTGGTCAGCTGGCCCTCGAACACCCGCGGCGGAGCGAAAAAATAGGTCGGACCGATTTCGCGCAAGTCGGTCATCATGGTGTCAGCGCTTTCCGGGCAGTTCACGCAGAAGCCGCACCAGTAGGCCTGGCCAATTGAGAAGATAAAGTCACCCACCCAGGCCATAGGCAAGTAGGACAGGATGTTCTCACCCAGGGTCAGATGGTCGAACTCAGCCGAGTTTTTCGCGCTTTGGATCACATTCCGGTTCGAAAGCACCACACCCTTGGGCTTGCCGGTAGTGCCGGAGGTGTAAAGCATTACGCAGGTGCTGTCGTAGGTCAGCTTGGCTTGACGCGCCTGCAGCTCGCCGGTCAGCTCGTCACGCGCCGCGCGGCCCTGATCCTGGATATGGCTAAACTCATGCAGTTGGGTATGGTCGTATTTCCGCATACCGCGCGGGTCGAGATAGATCATATGCTCGAACTGATGCAGCTGATCCTGGATCTCGATCACCTTGTCGGCCTGCTCCTGATCGCCCACGATCACGAAGCGCGCGCCGCAATGGCCCAGCACATAGGCCATCTCCTCGGCCACCGCGTCCTGATAGAGCGGTACCGGCACTGCACCCACCGCCTGCGCGGCAACCATCGACCAGTAGAGATAAGGACGGTTGCGGCCGATGATAGCGACAAAATCGCCCTCATTCACGCCAAGGTTGATGAGGCCCAGCGCCAGTGCCTCGATTTCCTTTGCCGCCTCGGCCCAAGTCCAGCATTGCCAAATGCCGAATTCTTTTTCCCGGTAGGCCGGCGCGTCTGCGAATTGCGCCGCATTGCGTTGAAGCAGCGCCGGCAGGGATTGCATCCCTTCGGCGCCCATCTGCATCTGAGCCAACTTTCTTTCCTCCCTTTCCGGCGTTCCTGCCGGACTGACCGCTGCCCGCGGTTCTGGCCCCGAGTAGGGACGTGCAAAGAATAGCCCGTCAACTTTTTCCTGATGTTTTCCCAAATCTTACGAATTGTAACAACGCTGTTCCCCTTGTTTTACCGGCTGTTACGCAAGCTGCCGTGCCACCGGACACACAAAATCCTTCAGCGCTCGGAAACACGACGGGGCAAAGCGCGCGGGATGCGCACGAACTGGCCGGGATTCGAATCAAACACAGCGGGCAGGCGTTTCAGGTTTCACATCGGATGCCGCATCTTCCGCTCACTGCGTCCAGTAACCCTATAGGCGATTGCCAGTCTGACGCGACTGCATGGCCTTCTCCCGCGGCTGAATGGCAATTTGCCCCGCACCCACCGCAGTGCTAGCCATGAAGCGGGGAGAACCATGAACCGAACAAGCAAGCCGCACGCCGCCATGACTACCGCCGGGCTGAACCTGATCGCCCAGGCGCTGTCGATCTATGACAACGATCTGCGCCTGGCGGTCTGCAACAGGCGCTTCCAAGAGATGTTCTCTCTGCCCGATCACCTGGTGCAGCCGGGCGCGCCCTTTGCCGACACCATCCGTTTTCTAGCAGAAGCCGGTGAATATGCGCCGGAAACAGATATCAAGGACATCGTGCAAAACCGGGTCGATCAAGCACTGGATTTTGTGCCGCACTACCTGGAGCGTGAACGGCCCAACGGGCAGATGATTTCGATCGAAGGCTCGCCATTGCCGCAGGGGGGCTGGGTCACTGTCTATACCGACATCACCCGCGCCAAACAGGCTGAACAGCTGCTGCGTTCCCGGTCCGAGGAACTTTCGGAAAAGCTGATCACCCATACCGAGGAACTATCCGCCGCCAACCGCCAGCTGGAGGCCACCAATACAGCCCTGGAAGAGGCCAAGCGCCAGCTGACCGAGATCGAAGGCCGCACCCGGCTGACGACAGAGATGATGCCCGCCCATATCGCCCACGTCGATGCGGACGGTTTTTACACCTACACCAACCGCCGCCTCAGCTCGGTGTTTCCCAGCCGCCCCTCTGAAATCCTGGGCATGCATATCGCAGACGCGCTGGGAGAGGCTGCTTTTGACCGGATTGAGCCGCATTTGCTGGCCGCCTACAAGGGCAGCAGCCCGGTATTCGAGTTCACCGAAAGCCACGGCAGCCGCCGCATCCGGGTAGCGTTCACCCCGGATCAGCACGGCGGCGTCTATATCCTGTCAATGGATGTAACCGAAGAAACTCAGGCCCGTGTGGCCCTGCAACAGGCGCGCCGCCGCGAGATGGCAGCGCAGATGACCAGCGGCCTGGCGCATGATTTCTCCAATCTCTTGACCATAATCCTCGGCATGCAAAGCAAGCTGGAGAAAATGGGGCTGAACAGCGAGGCCAGCGAACTGGTCCAAGGCACGCTTTTCGCCGCCAAGCGCGGCGGCCGGCTGCTGAGCCGGATTGCCGAAATGACGGGCCAGCGCACCTTGCGCCCGCAGGCGGCCGACATGCATGCGCTGCTGGGTGAATTGAAGATCCTCGCCTCTCCCTCTCTGCCGCAGGGAATTGGGCTAAGCATCCTTGATAACATGCCGGACGAGGTGCTGCTTTTGGACAGCGGCAAGCTGCAGGATGCACTCTTGAACCTGATCCTGAACGCCCGCGACGCTTGCGGAACTTCCGGCCAGATAACTGTCAGCGCCCACGCAGTCGGGCAGACCTGGGTGGAAATCACGGTGACTGACAGTGGCCCCGGTTTCTCCCCCGAAGCGCTGGACAAGGCGTTGAATCCTTTCTTCACCACCAAAGGCAGCGAAGGCTCCGGTCTTGGCCTGCCAATGGTCTACGACATGGCCAAACTGGCCGGCGGCGACATGCGGATCAGCAACACCCAAACCGGCGCTTCGGTCACCCTGCGCCTGCCCTACCGATTGGCGCCTGATGCCAAGGGCGGCATGGCCCTGCTGGTCGAGGACAGCCAGGAGCTGCGTGCCGCCTTTCGCGATATGCTGATTGATCTTGGCTACTCGGTGATCGAAGCGGCCAGCGTGGACGAAGCCAGTGCGCTCACCGCCGATTTGCCGGACATCGCGCTGGTGCTCTCCGACATCAAACTGGAGGGAACTGCCACCGGCATAGACCTCGCAACCCGGCTGGACGGCTCAAACCTGCCTTGCATCCTGATGACGTCCCTTCCCGTCAGCGACCCGTTGTTCCGCAAGGCCTTGAAATGCGGCCCGGTATTGCGCAAACCATTCACCACGCACCAACTGTCCGCGCTGATCAAACCGGAGCCTGCCGCATGACATCGCCCTTGGTCACCATCCTGGATGACGAGCCGGAAATCCGCCGGATCCTGACCAGCACGCTGGAGGACGCAGGCTTTCGCACCCAAAGCTTCGCCCGCGCGCGCGAGTTTGAGGCGGCTCTGAACCGGATGACACCGGATGTCTGCCTGGTAGACCTGTCACTGCCCGACACGGATGGGCTGACGTTGGTGCACCGGCTTGCACTGGAACAGGGCGCGGCGGTCATCATCATCTCCGGCCGCGCCCAGGTGCAGGACCGGGTGACAGGGCTGGAACTGGGAGCTGATGACTACATCACCAAACCGTTTGATCCGGCCGAAGTGGTCGCCCGTGTCCGCGCCCGTCTGCGCAGCGCCCCCCGCACAGCGGCTCCAGCCAGCGACACTGCCCGGTTCTCAGGCTGGATCGCGCATTTCGACCGCTATGTGCTGGAAGATGACACAGGCTGCGAAACCCCGTTTTCCCATGCCGAGGGCGAAGTACTGCGGTTGTTCCTCGACAGCCCCAAACGGCTGATCTCCCGCGCCCAGATGCAGGAGGCGCTTGGCGGTGCGGCAGGTGAAAGCTTTGACCGGGCAATGGATGTGCGCGTCTCCCGCCTGCGCACCAAGCTGCGCGAAGACCCCAAGAACCCGCGTCTGATCAAGACGATCTATGGCGCGGGCTACATCTTCTTGGGAGATGTGGATTGGGGCTGACCCTGTTCTGGTAGAAAACCAATTTGCCTGTGCTACGCTCTTTCTTCCAAGTAAGAGGTCGAAAGAAGACGCAGCTGCAGTATTTCACCGCCCTTGTCCATTCCGGCTATGCTGGCGTTCGCCGTGGCGGCGCTGTCTTCCGCGCTCTTAAGCCTCACACTTGTCAGCACGGCACAGAGATTCTTGCCGCGGCGAATCGCTTGACGTAGAATCAGGTCATGGCCACCTGTCTGCTCTACCGCCAAGCCCCTTCGCGCCCGTCCCGGTTTTACCGCATTGAGCTGGCCATGAACCTGTTTTCCGAGGTCTCCGTGCTGCGCGAATGGGGCATAGCCGGCGGCAACGGGCAAAGCGTCATCAACATCTATGGCAATCTGCGCGAGGCTTCCCTGGCCGCCGACAGGCACCGCAACCGGATGCTCAAACGCGGCTACGGCCGGGACTGACTGCGCCGCGCCAGCGGCGCCCGGCCCAACTGTGAGAGCACATCCCGCACGATGTTCGGGAACAGGTGGGAGAACCTGCCGGCAAATCACACAGCCAACACCCGGGCAGCGCGATCCAGCACCTGCAGGCCCAGAACCAGATCCGCCTCCGCCGTATCCTCGTCAAAGGCATGGCTTATGCCGCCGATTGAGGGCACAAACAGCATAGCCGCAGGCATCACCGCCGCAAGATTAGCCGCATCATGCAAAGCTCCCGACGGCATCTTTTGCCACTTGCCCGGTGCAAGTATCTCGGCGGCGGCACCCAACTCTGCCTGAAACCGGGCATCCATCGCCTCCGGGTCCAAGCCCTTCACCGGGCCAAGCTCCGATGCCACACCGTGATCGGCCGCAATCTCCTGCGCTGTCGCCTTGATGAGCGTTTCCATCCGCGCCAGCCGGTCTGCATCAGCATCTCGCCATTGCACGGAAAATTCGACGCGCCCGGGCACAACAGAGGACGCATTGGGATGCAACGCCACATGACCGATAGTCCAAACCGTGGCAGGCGTGACCACATTCTCGAAGCGGCTGCTCAGCGCCGTGTTGAAGGCCGACAGAGCCTGAAAGGCATCCCGGCGCAGGTGCATCGGCGTGGTGCCGGCATGGTTCTGACGGCCCTCAAACGTGATTCGCACATCGCGGATGCCGACGATATCCGTCACCACTCCAAGCCCAAGCCCAAGCCCGGCTTCCTCCAAATACGGCCCCTGTTCGATATGCATTTCCAGAAATCCGCAGAACCGGTCGTGCGGCAGGAAACCCCCGGCCAGGTCCGCCATCTGTGCCCGCATGTCCGCAAGCGTGTTGCCCTGAGTGTCTGTAAACCCGTCCGCCTCCGCCAGCGCCAGCTTGCCGGTCCAGACGTCCGAGCCGGTCAGCACTCCGAACCGCCCCTCCTCATCCTGGAAACTGACGCATGAGATGGGCGGCCTGCCATCCTCCTTCGCGGCGCGGGCAATCTCTAGCCCGGCTGCAACGCCCAGCGCGCCGTCCAGCCAGCCGCCTTCGGGCTGGCTGTCGCTGTGCGACCCCACCAGCAGGCTCTTCTCTCCGGCCAGTCCGAACAGGTTGCCGAGCGGGTCAAAATGCAGCTCTAAACCAGCATCTTTCATCCGTTGGGCCAGCCATTGGCGCGCGGCATAGTCCGCATCTGAGTAGGCCTGCCGCACCACTCCCTTACCTACGCCGGACGCGCCAAAACTGCGAAGCACGTGCAAGTCGCCGGTAAAGCGCTGAGGGTCGAGGGGCATGCCGAGTCTCCAAACTGACAGAGGCACATTGCGCCATGTTTCGGCAGCCCTCAACGAATTTGATCCGTGCAGCGCCAAGCCTGCCCTTCCCTCTGCCCGGAACCTCCCCTAAGACTTCCCCGGTAACAACGGAGCCGCCTGCCCATGTCCCACATCACGCTGATCCGCCACGGCCAGGCCAACACCGGCGCCCGGGACGAGGCCAGCTATGACCGTCTCAGCGATCTGGGCCATCAGCAGTCAGCCTGGCTGGGTGACCACCTGCGCGCCAGCGGCAGCCATCATCCGCGCATCTATTGCGGCACGCTGACCCGGCATATCGAAACCGCTGCATCGATGGGCTTTGCCGCTCCGGTGCAAGACGCCCGCCTGAACGAAATGGAGTATTTCACCCTCGCCGAGGCGATGCGCGATCAGCACGGGCTGCCGATCCCGGAAGAGCGCGAGGGCTTTGTCGAGCATCTGCCAAAGGTCTTTGCCGCCTGGGCAGCCGGCGACATTGCCGAGCCTTACGAAAGCTGGGAAGCCTTCGAGACCCGCACCCGCCAAGCGCTGGACGACATCGCTGCGGGCGAGGGTCCGGCACTGGTGGTCACCTCCGGCGGGCTGATCTCGATGGCACTGCGGCAGGCCATGGGGCTCGAAACCGCGGCCATGGCACGGGTTACGCTGGCCATCATGAACACCTCCATGCACCGGCTGTTCCCCATCGGCGGCCACCTCAGCCCGGTTTTGTTCAACGCAGTGCCGCATCTGGAAGCGCCGGACCGCCATTTAGCCCAGACACATCTCTGAATGCCCTGAGGGAGGAAAAGACATGCAGCTCTATTACGCCCCCAACACCATCTCGGTGGCCGTCGCCATCGCGCTTGAGGAAGCCCGGATCGACTACGAGACGGTCAAGGTGGACTTTGCCGCCAAGGAACAGACCGGCGCCGCCTATGCCCAGATCAACCCCAAGGGCCGCGTGCCCGCCCTGGCGGTCGAGGGCGGCATCCTGACCGAGACCGGCGCGCTGCTGGAATATATCGCTGACATGGCACCCGACGCAGGCCTGCGCCCGCAGGACCCGGTGCTGCTGGCCCGGATGCGCGAGGTGATGTTCTACCTCGCCTCCACCATGCATGTGAACCACGCCCATATGCGGCGCGGCCACCGCTGGGCCAAGGAACGCTCCAGTTGGAAGGACATGCAGAAGATGGTGCCCCAGACGATGGCGGCCTCCTGCGAATACCTCAGCCAGTCCGGCCTGCGCGGGCCGTTTGTGCTGGGCGAGGCGGTCAGCCTCGCCGATTGCTACCTCTATGTGGTCTGCACCTGGCTGAAGGGCGACGGGGTGAATGTGGAAAACTTCCCCAAAATCCAGAATTTCATGACGGCAATGGAACAGCGCGAGTCCGTGCGCGCGGTCTACGCCAAAGGAATGCTTTGAAGGACATGACGATGACGCATCTGTGGGTACGGGCCGAACAGCGCCCCAATGAAGAGCGGGTGGGCCTGACCCCCGAAGGCGCTAAGGCCCTGCAGGCAGGCGGCATCGAGGTCACGGTCGAGGAAAGCTCAGTGCGGGCGATCCCGCTGCAGGGCTACATTGATGCAGGCTGCGAAATTGCGCCGGAAAATTCCTGGCCCCAGGCGCCTGCGGACGCCATCATCTTTGGCCTCAAGGAACTGCCCGAAGACGGCACCCCGCTGCCGCACCGCCACATCATGTTCGGCCACGCCTTCAAGGGCCAGCATTCCGGCAAGGCGCTGCTGGAGCGGTTCAAGGCCGGCGGCGGGACCCTTTATGATCTCGAATACCTGGTGGACGAGGCCGGCCGCCGGGTTGCGGCCTTCGGCTATTGGGCGGGCTATGCGGGCGCGGCGGTAACGCTGAAAGCCTGGGCTGCCCAGCAGCGCGGCGAGCTCTGCGGTCCGGTTGGCGTCTATGGCGGCAAGGATGCGCTGCTGGCAGATCTTGGCGCGGAACTCGACGCGCTGAACAAGGACCGCCCTTCGGCAATTGTGATCGGCGCGCTTGGCCGCGTCGGCACCGGTGCTGCCGACCTCTGCGAGGCGATGGGCGTTCAGGTCACCAAATGGGACATGGCTGAGACCGCCAGCGGCGGCCCTTTCCAGGAGATCCTGGCACACGACCTGTTCCTGAACTGCATCTTCGCCCGCCCCGGCACCCCGGTCTTTGTCCCCCGCGAGGCGCTGACTGCGGACCGCCAGCTGACCGCCATCGGCGATGTCGCCTGCGACCCGGACAGCGATTACAATCCGGTGCCGGTCTATACCCAAGCCACCGCTTGGGAGGCCCCGGCGCTGCGCGTCGCCGACAACCCGGTGCTCGACGTGATGGCGATCGACAACCTGCCGTCGATGCTTCCGGTGGAAAGCTCCGAGGACTACGCCGCTCAGCTGCTGCCCTCGCTGCAGACACTGACCGATCTGACGTCCGGCGTCTGGGGCCGGGCGGAAGCCACATTCAACGAACATCTTCCGGGCTGAATGCCGCCGGAACCAAGCAAGGGAGAACTCTCATGACAATTCACTGGTGCGGCACCGGCCTCTCCGCCATCCCCGGCCTCCGCCGCCTGCTCGAAGCGGGCCACGACGTGGCGGTCTGGAACCGGACCACCGACAAGGCGCGCGAGGCCGTCGGCGATCTGACCACCAACATTCACGCCTTCAGCATCGCCAACCTTGGCCAGATGCTGAGCCCTAAAGACGTCATCGTTTCGATGCTGCCGGGCGACTGGCATGTGCCGCTGGCCGAGCTGGCCATCGAGCACGGCGCGCATTTCGTCTCGTCGTCCTACATCGCACCGGAAATGCGCGCGCTGGACCAGAAGGCCAAGGATGCAGGCGCCTGCCTGATCAACGAGGTGGGCCTGGATCCCGGCATAGACCACCTGATGGCGCATGCGCTGGTGGCGGATTACAAGACGTCGGATGCCTTTGACGCGGGAAACGAGATCAGCTTCATCTCCTACTGCGGCGGCATCCCCAAGACACCGAACCCGTTCCGCTATAAGTTCAGCTGGTCGCCGCTGGGCGTGCTGAAGGCGCTGCGTTCGCCGTCAAAGTCGATCCGCGATTTCCAGGAACTGGACGTCGCCCGCCCCTGGGATGCGATCTCCTCCTACGAAGCACCGCTGCCAAGCCCCGAAAGCTTCGAGGTCTACCCGAACCGCGACTCGATCCCCTTCATGGCGCAGTACGAGTTCGGCGAGGACTGGAAAGTGAAGGAATTCGTCCGCGGCACCCTGCGCCTCAACGGCTGGGCGGATGCCTGGGCGGATGTGTTCAAGGAGGTCGAGACCCTGTCCGGGCCCGAAGGCGACGCCCGCCTCAAGGAAATGTCGGACCAGTTCTGGACCGAGAACGCCTATGACGAAGGCGAGCCGGACCGGGTGGTGCTCTGCGTTGGCTTGCAGGCGGAAAAAGACGGCACCGAGGTCTGGCATAAAACCTATGTGATGGACGCCTGGGGCGACGACCGCGGCACCGCAATGGCGCGTCTGGTCTCCTATCCGGTGTCCTTCGCCGTCGAGGCGGCCATGAACGGCAGGATCGCTGCCGGCGTGCACGCCGCGCCCAGCGACAAGGGCCTGGTCGAAAAGTGGATGGACGAGATCGGCAAACTGGCCCAGCACCTAGAGGTCGTCGATAGCAAGGCCTGATGGTTGCTGGAAACAACAAGGGGCGCCGGATTGCGGCGCCCTTATACCTTTTAAACCGGTGCGGCCCCTAGCGGCCGATCACATCATCTTCGACATCGTTCACGTCAACCCCCAACGCCTCCATACCAGCCTCAAGATTGTCAGCCAAATGCGGCGTGCCGAGCAAGTAATCGACGGTCGGCGTGGTTGCTTCCTGCCGGGCGGTATAGATCGCTTCATCCAGCTCTTCCGGCTCAAAACTGCCGCGGCCGACCCACATGATACCAACCAGTTCGGACTGCTGGTCTTCCCCCATCCGGTCGATGAAGGCACGCAGTTCCCCTTCAGCCCGACCCAGTTCACGGGCCATCATCGCCACCTGTGCCACCTTACGGGCTGAGATCTCCAGCATAGCCTCATTCCTTCTGTTCGCTGCCTCAGCATATCAAACAGCAGGCCAAACGCCTAAGTCTTTGATCTGTGGCAAATGGAGAGGTGCCTAGCCTTGCGTCTTTCCGAACAGCGCGAGCCCGCTGCGGCGCCCGCGCAATTGCTCCGCCGGCAGCTTGGTCCAGCCGCCGCGCGCAGGCTCTGTTCCGGCTTCCTGCAGCAAGGCTGCAGACGCGATCAGCGCCATGCCATTCGTCTTGGTCAGCTGCTCCAGCCGCGCCGCAGTGTTCACCGTGTCTCCGAACACGGAATACTCCAGCCGTGCCTGTGTGCCTGTGACACCTGAAAACACCTCGCCCCAATGCACTCCGATCCCTGCAGCCAGGCCGGTTTCTCCAGCGGTCTCCCGTTCCTGGCCCCAATCCTCCATCTCCGCAAGCAGCTCTTCGGCGCAATTCAGCGCCCGCGCTGCAGCCCGCTCTCCTTCAAAGAGGATCATCGCTGCGTCGCCAATGTATTTGTCGATCAGCCCGCCGGTCTGACCCGCCGCCTTTTCTACACGGCTGCGGAATTCGGTGATCAGTCTGCTGACATCTTGCGGTTCGCGGCCTTCGCACCAACTGGTGAAGCCGCGGATATCAATGAACAGGATCGCCATTTTCTGCTGGCGGCCTTCCTGCAGCGCCTCCAGCCCGCCGCCGGCAAGACGGCCCGCCATTTGGGCCGGCAGATAACGAGTCAGATTGGCCTTCTGCCGCGTTTCTTCTATGGAGCGGTGCAACAGTCCCCGCATCCGAAGCGCTGCAACCATCAGCACCAAACCGGCCAGCGCCACCATCAGCACCCGCATCAGATTGGGGGGGGTGGCCATGGCCAAATGCACCCGCTGCATGGCAGCGTCAGAGATGATCGCCGGTTCCCACAGAACCAGCCACAAAAGGCCGGCCGTAACCAGCAGCACTTGGTATCCCAGCAGCAGCGGGTTGAATCGCAACACGCCAAAAGCCAGGATCAGCGGTGCCATCCAGGCCGAAGGCATGGCAAAGACAACTTCACCGGATAGCCCGGAATTCACCAAAGACAACCACGAATTCAGGAAAAGAAAGACACCGTCCGCGGTCACTGCAGCCCAGATCATCCAGTGCCGGAAGACGCCTTTGCGGATAGCCGCAAAACTCAGGCCTCCAACCGCCATGTAAGCCAGTATGGTTGCCGCCGCCAAACCGACTTGGTGCCAAAGGTAATCCTGGTCCACCGTCTGCACCGCGTCAACCGCCAGCACCAAAGCTGCCAGCAGCCCGGCGGATACAACAATCCGCAACAGTGCAACAATGCGCTCCGCCTCGACCTCGGCCGCACGCAGCAGCGCCGCCTCGCCCGGGTTGCCCCTGCGGAACGCGGACGGAAGCCGCACTTACTCCTCCGCCAGCAGCGCCACCTGGCGCGGCTCGACTTCCACCTGGCCGGGGTTCTCCAGCTCTGCGCCTTGCGCGACAACGCCCATCGCCTCGAATTTGCGCGCCGATGGCAGCACACGGGCTTCCAGCGAGCCGACCGCCTTGTTGTAGTTGTTCACCGATGACGACAGTGACTTGCCCACCGAAGCGAGGCTCTTGGAAAACGTCGCCAGCCGATCATAGAGTTCTTTGGCAGTCTTCTGCACTTCGACCGCATTTTCCGCCATCTTCTCCTGCTGCCAGCCATAGGCAATGGACTTGACCAGCGCCATAAGGGTGGTTGGCGTGGCGATCAGGACCTTGTTTTCAAAGGCATATTCAATCAAACCCGGATCCGCCTCTGCCGCGGCAGAAACAAAAGTCTCACCGGGGATGAACATCACCACAAAATCCGGCGTCTCTCCCAGCGCGCTTTGATAAGATTTCGACGCAAGCTGACGCACATGGGTTTTCACGTGGCTCGAATGGCGCAGCAGTGCCTCCTGCTGCAGTTCCGGTGTCTCCGCCTCCAGCGCATCCAGATAGCCCTCCAGCGGGGTTTTGGCATCCACCACAATGCTCTTGCCGCCGGGGATGCGCACCACCGCATCGGGGCGGCGCAGACCGTCATCGGTGCCGACGCTTTTCTCCAGCTCATAGTCAACATGCTCGGCCATGCCAGCCATCTCGAATACCTGGCGCAGCTGCATCTCACCCCAACGGCCGCGGGTCTTGGGCGCGCGCAGCGCTTGCACCAGCTTGCGGGTCTCGCCGCCCAACGCCGCCTGACCATCGGCCAAATACTTTACCTGCGTCTGGATCGCGCCATAGGCCTCGTTGCGGGCCTTCTCGATTTCTTTGATCCGCTCACCGAACTGGCCGAGTTTCTGATCCAGCGGCTTCACCAGTCCCTCGATGGCGGCATGGCGCTTGGCCAGATCCGCATCCGCCGATTTGCTATGCGCCTGAAAGCGTTCGCTGACCAGGCTCAGGAAGTTTTCCGAGTTCTGCTTCAGCACGCCAGAGGCCAGCGATGCAAACTTGTGTTCCATCTGCTGGTTCATGTGGCTGAGCTCTTCCAGCCGTGCCGCATGCTCGGCCTTCAAGGCCTGCACCTGCGCTTCGGCCTGATAGCGGGCGGCGCGTTCGTTTTCGCTGGTGCGGCGCAGCGTTGTCAGCTCATCGTTCAGCTCCGGCAGCCGCTTGAGCTCTGCCCGAAGCCCGGCCGCCTCCTGGTTCAGACCTGCATTGGCATGTTCCAACTGCCGGGCTGCCCCGCGTAGACGCAATCCTGCCAAGGCAAAAACCGCGGCCAGCCCGGCCAACGCGTAAATGACCCATTGGGTCTGTTCCAGTGTCACTGCTCGTCCTCCCTTTACCGGGGGTTCTTTTCAGGTGCGCCCGAACAGGCGCTCGATATCTGCCAGTTTCAGTTCCACATAGGTGGGGCGGCCATGATTGCACTGGCCGGAATGGGGTGTTGCCTCCATCTCGCGCAGCAGCGCATTCATCTCCTCGCCCCGCATCCGGCGGCCTGAGCGGATTGAACCATGGCAGGCGACCCGGCTCAGGATTGCTTCGATCTTGGCTTGCACCAGCTGGCTTTCGCCCTGGTCGGACAGTTCGTCCAGGATGTCCTTGATCATCGCCTCGGCGTTGACCTCGCCCAGGATCGCCGGGGTTTCGCGCACCGCAACCGCACTGCCGCCAAAGGGCTCGATGCCAAGGCCGAACTTTGCCAGTTCCTCCGCCACGCCCAAGAGGCAAGCACAGTCATTGTCGCTGAGCTCAACAATCTCCGGGATCAGCAGCGCCTGGGCCGCAACACCATTCTCTTCCATCTGATGTTTCAGCTTTTCATAAACCAGCCGCTCATGTGCTGCGTGCTGGTCAACGATCACCATACCGTCGGTAGTCTGAGCGATGATGTAATTCTCATGCACCTGGCCGCGCGCCGCGCCCAGCGGCAGGGCTTCTGCCCCGGGCACGGTGGCCCCGGACGCATCCGAAGCCTGACCCGGGGACACTGGAGTCACTGGCACCTCTGTGACCTGCCCGCTGTAGACCCCCTGCAATTCGGCAAAACCCGGCGATGGCGGCGCATCCAAGGGAGACGCCTGCGGCAAACCGGGGGATTGCGCCGCGTACGCACTGCTGCGCGCGCCCAGCGAAGGCCGGTCCATCTGATAAATCCGCGGCGCACCTGTCGCCGTGGGCTGTTCCGGTTTCATCGCCCCCAGCGTGGCGCCTGCCACTGTGGTCGACGCACGGTGCCCGGCCTCTGCCAGCGCATGGCGCAGGGCAGACACGATCAGCCCCCGAGCCAATCCGGGATCGCGGAAGCGCACCTCGGATTTGGCGGGATGCACATTCACGTCCACCAGCTGCGGGTCGCAATCAATGAACAGCGCTGCCGCCGGATGCCTGTCGCGGCTGAGGAAATCAAAATAGGCCGCCCTGAGAGCGCCGGTCAGCATCTTGTCCTTTACCGGCCGGGTATTCACAAACAGGAACTGCGCCACCGCCGCGCCGCGCGAATAGGTCGGCAGCGCCGCATAGCCAAAAAGCCGGATCCCTTCGCGGGTCGCGTCGATCTTCAGCGCGTTTTCGGCAAACTCACGCCCCAGAACCGAAGCCAGCCGCCCGTGCAGCGCATCAAACAAGTCTCCCGGCAAAGGATCGGCGCGGAAGGTCACCCGGCCCTCGCTGCCTCCGGGCACGTCGCGCAGGGTGAAGCCAACCGAAGGTTCCGCCATCGCCAGCCGTTTCACAGTATCGGAAATCGCCTGGCTCTCGGCCCGGTCGGTGCGCATGAACTTGAGCCGCGCCGGAGTGGCGAAAAACAGATCGCGCAGTTCGACAATGGTGCCCGCCCGCAGCGCCGCCGGTTTGACTGGCTCCAGCCTGCCGCCCGACACCCGGATCTGCGCCGCCTCATGCCCTTCCGCCCGGCTGGTAATGGTCAGCCGCCCGACCGCGCCAAGCGAGGGCAGCGCCTCGCCGCGGAAGCCGAAGGTGTGGATGTTCAACAGGTCAGAACCGTCGATCTTGGAGGTGGCATGACGGCTCAGCGCCAGCGGCAGATCCTTAGGTGTCATGCCGCAGCCGTCATCACTCACCCGGATCAGGGTCTTGCCGCCATCGGCGATTTCCACAGTGATGCGGGTGGCGCCAGCGTCAATGGCATTTTCCACCAGCTCCTTGACCGCCGAAGCGGGCCGTTCCACCACCTCGCCGGCCGCAATCCGGTTAATGGCGCTGTCATCCAGCTGGCGAATGATTGGCCGGGTATTCGAAGGCGATTCTTCGCTGATATGGGGGTTTGCACTGCTCATACCGCTAAATTTAGCATGTATGTGCGATTCTGCCACCGGAATGCGCAGCCATCTGGCTGCAGTCCCGTAAAACAGGAAGGTGCCCCCGCAAGCCATGCTGCGAACGGGAAACCGCAGGCACCCTCACCCCGCAGCTTGCATTTTTGTCCATTCAGTCAAAAAATATGCCCGTCTGCGAGGCCGCTCGCTTGCCAATATGCCGCACCCGTGCGAATTTCGCACGGAACTCTGCTGAGGACTCCCCGAATGGAAAGCCAAATCGCTGAACGAAGCGCGCAGTTGCCGCAGCTGGCCGAACCGCGCAATCCGGGCATGGCGCTGGACCTGGACTGGGTCGCCGCCGTGCAGGCCAATACGTCGGCCATCGAACACCGCTGCGCCACCCTCCCGGGCCGCCGCAGCGTGAAGAAAGACCATCAGGCTGCCTGGCTGCTGAAGGCCATCAGCCTCATTGATCTCACTACACTCTCCGGTGACGACACCGAGGGCCGTGTCCGCCGCTTGTGCGCCAAAGCCCGCCAGCCGGTCAGCGCCGGTGTTCTGAGCACATTGGGGATGGAGGGTCTCACCACCGGGGCGGTCTGCGTCTACCACGACATGATCCCCACGGCTGTTGCCGCACTGCAAGGCACTGGCATTCCGGTTGCCGCGGTCTCCACTGGCTTTCCGGCCGGCCTGTCGCCCTTCCACCTGCGGCTGGCGGAGATTGAGGAAAGCGTCAAGGCAGGCGCCGAGGAAATCGACATCGTGATATCGCGCCGCCATGTGCTGACCGGCAACTGGCAGGCGCTTTACGACGAGATGAAGGCCTTCCGCCAGGCCTGCGGCGACGCCCATGTGAAGGCGATCCTCGCAACCGGCGAGCTGGGCAGCTTGCGAAACGTCGCCCGCGCCTCGCTGATCTGCATGATGGCAGGCGCCGATTTCATCAAGACTTCCACCGGCAAGGAAAGCGTCAACGCCACCCTGCCCGTGTCGCTGGTGATGATCCGCGCGATCCGCGACTATTATGACCGCACCGGCTATCGGGTCGGCTACAAGCCCGCAGGCGGCATCTCCAAGGCCAAGGATGCACTCGTCTATCTGGCACTGATGAAGGATGAGCTGGGCGACCGTTGGCTGCAGCCCGATCTGTTCCGCTTTGGCGCTTCTTCGCTGCTCGGCGATATTGAGCGTCAGTTGGAACACCATGTCACCGGGGCATACTCCGCCGGCTACCGCCATTCCATGGGCTGAGGGCTGAATACATGACTATCAAAGAGATTTTCGACACCATGGAATACGGCCCCGCCCCCGAAAGCGCTGCCGAGGCACTGGCCTGGCTGGTCGATCAGGGCAGCCGGTTCGGCCATTTCATCAATGGCGGTTTCACTGCCCCTGGCGATGGCTTTGAGAGCAAGAACCCAGCCACTGGCGAGGTGCTGGCAACCCTGACCCAGGCCACGCAGGCAGATGTGGATGCTGCGGTTGAAGCTGCACGCAAGGCGCAAGACGGCTGGGCGGGCCTGGGCGGAGCGGGACGCGCCAAGTACCTGTATGCCATCGCCCGGTTGCTGCAGAAGCATTCCCGACTGTTTGCAGTTTTGGAAACACTGGACAACGGCAAGCCGATCCGCGAATCCCGCGATATCGATATCCCCCTGGCCCAGCGGCATTTCTACTATCACGCAGGCATGGCCCAGCTGATGGAAAGCGAACTGCCGGACGCCGAGGCCCTGGGCGTCTGCGGCCAGATCATTCCGTGGAATTTCCCCCTGTTGATGCTGGCCTGGAAGATCGCGCCTGCTATTGCCATGGGCAACACCGTGGTGCTGAAACCGGCGGAATACACATCCCTCACCGCGCTGCTGTTTGCCGATATCTGCCGTCAGGCGGGCCTGCCTAAGGGTGTTGTCAACATCGTCACTGGCGATGGGGCCGCGGGCGAGATGATCACCGCGGCGGATGTGGACAAGATCGCCTTCACCGGCTCCACCTCCGTTGGCCGCCGGATCCGCGAGGCCACCGCAGGCAGCGGCAAGGCGCTGACGCTCGAACTCGGCGGCAAATCTCCCTACATCGTTTTTGACGATGCCGATATTGATTCAGCTATCGAAGGGCTGGTCGATGCGATCTGGTTCAACCAGGGCCAGGTCTGCTGCGCCGGCTCACGCCTCTTGGTGCAGGAAGGCATCGCCGGACGGTTCCACACTAAGCTCAAGACCCGGATGGACGGCTTGCGCATCGGCAACCCACTGGACAAGTGCATCGACGTGGGTGCCGTGGTCGATCCGGTGCAGTTGGACACTATTTCCGGCATGATCGCCTCCAACCGGGCTGGCACCATGCACCAGGCCCAGGTGGAAATGCCTGAAGGCGGCTGTTTCTACCCGCCGACGCTGATTGAAGGCCTGTCGCCGGCCGATCCGCTGATGCAGGAAGAGATCTTTGGCCCGGTGCTGGTCTCCTGCACCTTCCGCACGCCGGAAGAAGCGGTGGAGCTGGCCAACAACACCCGCTACGGCCTTGCTGCAACGCTTTGGACCGAGAACGTGAACCTGGCGCTCGGCATGGCGCCGAAACTGGCGGCCGGCGTTGTCTGGATCAACGGTACCAACATGTTCGACGCCGCTGCGGGTTTTGGCGGCGTGCGCGAAAGCGGCTTTGGCCGCGAGGGCAGCTGGGAAGGCTTGGCGGCATACACCCGGTCAAAAGCCAAGGCGAAACCGCTGACCGAGATGGAAGCATTCGAGGGCAATGGCGCCCCGGCGGACCCGCTGGACCGTACTGCCAAGATGTATGTCGGCGGCAAGCAGACCCGCCCGGACAGCGGTTACTCCCGAGCGGTTTATGGCAAGTCCGGCGCGCTGCTGGGCCACGTCGGCCTTGCCAACCGCAAGGACGTCCGCAACGCAGTTGAAGCCGCCGCCAGTGCCGGAAAATGGTCCAAGACCACCGGCCATCTGCGGGCACAGATCCTATACTATATTGGAGAGAACCTCTCAGCCCGAGCCGCGGAGTTTGCCGCCCGCATCGACGCAATGACCGGCAAGAAGGGCGGCACGGCAGAGATCGAGGCCTCGATCCAGCGCCTGTTCACTGCTGCAGCCTGGGCCGACAAATACGACGGCCAGATCCACGGCGTGCCAATCCGCGGCGTGGCGCTGGCAATGAAGGAACCCGCCGGTGTGATTGGCGCGCTTTGCGCCGCTGAGGCACCGCTTCTGGGTCTGGTCTCGGCAATGGCGCCGGCCATTGCCATGGGCAACCGGGTGGTGCTCGCGGCCTCCGAACCCTTCCCGCTGGCGGCGACCGATTTCTACCAGGTTTTGGAGACATCAGACGTGCCCGCAGGCGTGGTCAACATCCTGACCGGCAGCCACGCCGAGCTGGCAAAACCGCTGGCCTCGCATTTGAACGTGGATGCGGTCTGGAGCTTTTCCTCCACCGATCTGTCGGCGGCGATCGAAGCCGCATCGGCGGGCAATCTAAAACGGACCTGGGTCAACAACCGTACCGCCACCGACTGGACGCAGGACCACAGCAAACGGTTCCTGCAGGAAGCCACCGAGATTAAGAACATCTGGGTGCCCTACGGCGAATGAAGCACAGGTCCCAGGGCTTTCCCGCTTCTGGTCAAGATATACAGCGCCGCTCCATCGGGGGCGGCGGTTTCTATTCGGCCCTGCCGGCGTCCCAGGCCCAAGACAGGGCTTGCGAGCAAAAGAAAACGCCCGCTCCTTTCGGAACGGGCGTAGAAATCCGGGATTAGCGCGGATTAGCGGCGGATACCCAGGCGCTTGATCAGGTCCTGGTAACGGGACACGTCCTTGCCTTTGGTGTAATCCAGCAGCTTGCGGCGCTGAGCAACCATCTTCAGAAGGCCACGGCGGCCGTGGTTGTCCTTCTTGTGGGTTTTGAAGTGCTCAGTCAGGGTGTTGATGCGCGAGGTCAGGATTGCAACCTGGACTTCCGGCGAACCGGTGTCGCCGTCCTTGGTTGCGAATTCTTTCATCAGGCGGTTTTTTTCTTCTGCAGTGATCGACATCGGGGTCTCCTTAAAAGGTTAGAGTGGATGGCTCAGGCCGGGATGTCGTCCAGCACAGGCCCATGGAGAAATCCGCTGCAGAATCGCAGCGGATGCGGGCGTATATGATGTTTCCCTGGTAAAGGCAAAGATTAACTGCCAGCCGCTGGATCCGCGCGGGCCTACTGCGGCAGCAACCCGGTTGCAGCGGCTGAGGCCGGATCGATCAGCACCAGATCCGCCGCTGTCAGCCCGCTGGCTCCGGTAACCCGCAAGGCAGGCTCGCCGTCGACAAGGATAACCTGTTCGTCCTCTGCTTCAGGGTTTTGCTGCAGCTCCACGGAAGGCTCTTCACCGTCTTCAAAATCCCAAACAAGCACTAGCGTGTCTTCGTTCGAATCAAAATCCATCAACTGCACCGCATCGTCGGTCCCGGTCCAGTCGCCCGCCATGAACTGATCCTCCCCGGCACCACCGGTCAGCACATCCCCTGATCCGGCAATCAGTGTGTCATCACCGGCACCGCCATTGACATAGTCCTGCTCCGTGCCGTCCCCGGCACCGGACACCACATCATTTCCATAACCGCCAAACAGCGTGTCGGCGCCGCCGCCGCCGGCAAGGCTGTCGTCGCCGTCATTGCCGTGCAGTGAGTCCCGGCCTTCACCGCCCTCCAGCCAGTCCTGGCCTTGGCCGCCATGCACCAGATCCGAGCCGCCGCCGCCCTGAAGCTTATCATCCCCGAAATGCCCAAAAAGACTGTCCTCTCCGGCATCTCCTTCCAGCGAGTCGGAACCGTCTGCGCCGTGCAGCAGGTCCTGGCCTTTGCCGCCGGACAGGCTGTCATCGCCGCCATCGCCGTGCAGAACGTCGCTGCCCTGGCCCCCGTCGATCCAGTCATGACCGCTGTACCCGCCAAGCTGGTCATCGCCATCCCCGCCCCTAAGGCTGTCAGCCGCCCCGGTTCCCGTGATGACATCATTTTCATCTGTACCGGTTACGGTTCTGCCTTCCGGCTCGATAAACCCTCCATCCAGCCCATCCCCGCCGGTGTCAGCCTCCTGATCGGGGCCGGAGGCCGTCCCCTCCCCATCCGGGGTTTCGGTATCAACCAGGACCGCGCTGCCCACCGCAACAAGGCCCAGAACACTTGCCAGCCACAACATTGCCCGCTCAACCTCAATAAACACTCATAACCCACTTGCACGATCACACGCTATGATTGCAGGTGCAAAACAAATAGGGAACATCAGTTAACAGCCACCGAAGAGCCCGCTAAAGCTGCTGCCAAAGCTCCGGTTGCTCGGAGTAGGCGATGTAAAGCGGATGCTTCGGATGGCCGGCCTTGCTGAGACCGAGGTGATGCAGCGGCTTTCCGGTTGCGCGCAGCGCCGCCGCAACCCGGGCCCCTTGCCCGCGATGCTCACCGTGGGTGCCCCAGGCGCAGATCACCATGTCAGCCCAATCCATGCCGTTCAAAATGGCCGCCATGTTGTCTGGGCCTTCTGGTTCTTCCAGATGCCGCATCCCGCGCGGATCGGTGACCCGGCAGGCAAAGATATTGGTGGCCCGGAAACCGCCGAACCCCAATGACCGTGCGCGGCGCTCGCAGCGTTCAATGGTCGGATCGTTCTGCACTTCGGTTGCGGTTGACGGGTTCAGCATCACAAACATCACCCGTCGCCCGGCAGGATCCCAAACCCGGGTCAGGCTGTAGCGATAGGTTTCGCAATCGGAATAGACGGCGGTTGAGGGCGCATCGCCCTTGGTGTGGCTGCGGGTGATCATCAGCCGTCTGTAGCAGGGCTTTTTCGACTGTCCAAGCTTACTGTCCTAGTATCAGTACCAACCCTGAATACACCCCTAAGTGTATTGCCGGACGCCACAATACATATTAGTTGTTGGTGACGCATTTCATTCGGACAGTTTATTCATGGAATTGCTGCCGCTAGGATTTGGCTTTGCGGCAGCCGGTCTCATCCTAGGTGCGGACAGGCACACAGACATACTCAATCATAAGAGGAATAGGTCAGAAATCCTGGCCCAATGTTTCGCGCGCGAAACATTCAGTCAAAACTACTGACCTGTTAAATTGCCCTTGTGGCTGACAGCTCAGCAGCGTGGACCGGCTGCAGGCAGATCATTCCGGCTGCACAAACACCCGGCTTGGGTGCAATTCACCAGCCTTGTAGATCCCCACAGCCACCGCCTGCCCGTCCAGAGAGGCCCAGGCCTCATCGCCGTACTCCACATCCGCGGCTATCACCATGCCCGGGTTGCCATTGCGCAAGCGCACCGCACCCTGCGGGGTGCATTTCAGCTCGGGCAGATCGGCAAGCCCTTCTTCCAGAGGCCGCAGATACCGGTCCAGATCGGTGGATTTCGCTAGTTCATCCACCAGCTCCAGCGAAATGCCGTCTTCTGCATCAAACGGGCCGGACCAGATCCGCCGCAGCTGCTTCACATAGCCATGGCAACCCAAGGCCGCACCCAGATCGCGGGCGATTGAGCGCACATATCCGCCTTTGCCGCAGGTCATCTCCAGTACTGCATGGTCTTCGTCGGGACGATCCAGCAGGATCAGCTCTTCGACCCACAGCGGGCGGGCAGAAAGCTCCACCTCTTCGCCGTCACGAGCCAGTTTATAGGCACGCTGGCCGTCTATCTTCACCGCGGAGAACTTGGGCGGCACCTGCATGATCTCGCCCAGGAAGGGTTGCAAAGCTTCCTTGATCTGTTCGTCGGTGGGGCGCTCGGCGCTTTCTGCAATCACCTCGCCCTCGGCGTCGTCGGTATTGGTTGCAGCACCCAGCCGTACAGTGAATGTATAGGCCTTCAACGCGTCGGTGATATACGGCACAGTCTTAGTTGCCTCGCCCAGCGCCACGGCCAGAACACCGGTTGCCTCGGGGTCCAGGGTGCCCGCATGGCCTGCCTTCTTGGCATCCAGCGCCCAGCGCACCTTGTTCACAACCGCCGTGCTGGTCAGCCCCGCGGGCTTGTCCACCACCAGCCAGCCGGAAATATCGCGCCCTTTGCGTTTGCGTGCCATGCCTAGTCCCCATGTGTACGTGAGGCGCGCCGGTTACCGGATCGCCGGGACAGTGTCAATTTAGCAAATGACAGGTCCCGAAGGAAAGCCTGGAGATAAACCCGATGGGGACCGGAACCGGCCAGTGCTTGCCCCTGCCGACCAGTGGCGCTAGGCAGGCGGTCATGGCCGTTTCAAGCGAATACACACCGCCGCAGGACCCGCTGGAGATCCTGCACCACGACGCCGAGCTGCTGGCAGTAAGCAAGCCTGCCGGGCTGTTATCGGTGCCTGGGCGCGGCGCGCATCTGGCCGATTGCCTGATCTCCCGCATTCAGGCGGTGTTCCCCGAGGCGCTGCTGGTTCATCGGCTGGACCGGGATACGTCGGGCGTGATGGTGTTCGGCCTCTCCCCGCATGCGCAGCGGCATCTGTCGATGCAGTTTGAAAAGCGCACGGCGAAAAAGGCCTATGTGGCGCGCGTGGCTGGCAGGCTGGAGCCGCGCAGCGGCACAGTGGATCTGCCGCTGATCGTGGATTGGCCGAACCGGCCCAAGCAGAGGGTCTGCAACGAGACCGGCAAACCCGCCGTCACCGAATGGCGGGTGATGAAGTACGAGGACGGCGCCACACGGGTGCGGCTGACACCGAAGACCGGACGCACGCATCAGCTGCGGGTGCATATGCTGTCGCTGGGGCACCCGATTCTGGGCGATCCGCTTTATGCCAGCGGTGCAGCACTGGAGCATCCCAGGCTCATGCTGCATTCCCAGGAGCTGCGGATCAAACACCCGAACAGCGGCGAGTCTCTGAAATTCCGGGTTAAGCCGGAGTTCTGAGGCCCCGGTCAGGGCGCCTCCATCACCATCAGGAACACTGTGCCGCTCCGCGTCGCCTCATAACTATGCGGGTGGTCGCCGGGAAAGCTGTAGTAATCACCCGGCCACAGCAGCTCCTCCCGCCCTTCCAGCCCTGCCCGCATCTGCCCGGAACAGACCAGCATATGCTCCACTGTGCCGCGCGGATGCGGCGCGGCGCGGCGGGTTTCGCCCGGCTGCATCACCACGCGGTAGACATCCCGGCGCACATTCGGCGGGCTGCGGGACAATAGAACGGCAGCGAAGTCTGACTGCTCCGACTCCAGCACCTCACCCTCGCTTGCGCGGATGAGCCTAGTGGCAGGGGCCTCGGTCTCGAACAGCAAGCTCAGCGGAACGTCCAGCGCTGCGGCCAGTGCCCAAAGTGTCTCTACACTGGGGTTTCCGTTACCGGCTTCAAGCTGCGAAAGGGTTGATTTGGCAATTCCAGCTTGTGCGGCCAGCCCCGACAGCGACTTTCCCGCGCGGCTGCGCTCGCGTTGGATGGCGGCAGCAATCATTTGATGAGGTGCTGACATGTTCGATATTTCACCCTTTTGTTCGACTTGACGAACGAACGTATCGTTCGGTATACAATACTTGCGTTCGATTTAAGCGAAATCATGCCCCGTTTCCAGAGGAACTTCCCTCAATGGCAATCCAGAACATCTCCGCCCGGCCCCCCGCCTTCAGCCAACTGACCTCCGGACTGCGGGATATCCTGCCATTGGCTGCCGGCGTGGCTGTCTATGGGCTGGCTTTCGGCCTGCTCGCAGCGCAGGCAAGCATGGATGGGCTGCAGACCGGAGTAATGGGCACCATCGTCTTTGCCGGATCTTCACAGATCATCGCAGTGGAACGGCTGGCTGCGGGCACCGGCGCGGGTGCAGCCATCCTGGCCGGGCTGGCACTGAACCTGCGGCTGCTTCTGATCACGGCCTCGCTCCGGGATGAGTATTCCGGACGGCCCTGGTGGCAAGTGCTGCTTGGTGTGCATCTGGCCACGGACGAAAATTGGGCTCTGATGCACGCGATGCGCGCCCGCGGCCATCAAGCCGGTTACTGGTACTTGATCGGCGGCGGCATCGGGCTGATTGCAGTCTGGGTGCTGTCCACAGTGGCAGGCGCGAGTTTTGCCAGCACTGTGCCTGAACCCAAGGCCCTGGGTATGGATTTTGCCTTCACCGCAGCTTTCATCGCCATTCTCCGGTCGCTGTGGAGCGGTTCAACTATGCTTTTGCCCTGGGCCGGTTCTGTGGCCATCGTACTGCTGGCAGGTCTCTTAACGCCGATGGATCCCACCTGGACACTGATCCTGGGCGGCCTGGGCGGAGCGGTCCTTGCCGGAGTGCTGAATGATGACTGAAACATGGATCCTGATTCTCGGGCTGGCAGCGGCTACTTTTGCGGTACGGCTGTCCGGTTATCTGCTAGGCCAACGGCTGCCGGATCATGGCCCTTGGGCGCGCGGCCTGCAGGCGCTGCCAGGCTGCCTGATCCTGTCGCTGGTTACTTACCTCTTGATGCAGGGCGGCCCGCAAGAATGGGCAGCCGGAACGGTGGCCCTGGCAGTGGCTCTTGCCACCCGCAGCCTGCCCCTGACTATGGCTGCCGGAATAGCAGTGATCTACCTTCTTAGAGCCTATTTCTGACCAACCCCGCGAAGGCCCCCTGCCCGTGCGCAGCACGGGCCACGCCCAAGGCTGAGGACCGCCCGGCGCAGCCGGGGGAACAAAGGCACGGGAGCTCTGCCGGTGCCCAAATTACAACGCCGCAAATAGAAAAGCCGCCCGGAAAGGCGGCTCTCCATAACTTCGAAGGCTGCGGGTTTATTCAGCCGCCCAGCCGCCGACGGCCTTCACTTCCAGAAAGTCCTCGATGCCCCATTTGCCGCCCTCACGGCCCTTGCCGGACTGCTTCATACCTCCAAAGGGCGAGCCGGCCGAGCGGGACTTACCGTTCATCTCGACCATGCCAGAGCGCAGCGCACGGGCCACGCGGTTGGCGCGGGCGCCATCCTGGGTCTGCACATAATTGGTCAGCCCATAGGGCGTGTCGTTGGCGATCCCGATCGCGTCTTCCTCATTCTCAAACGGAATGATCGACAGAACCGGGCCAAAGATTTCTTCGCGCGCGATGGTCATCTGGTTGTTCACATCGGCAAAGACCGTGGGCTTTACATAGTAACCCTTGTTCAAACCGTCCGGACGTCCAGTGCCGCCGGCAATCAGCTTGGCGCCTTCATCGATGCCCTGCTGGATCAAGTCCTGGATCTTGGTCCACTGCATCTCGTTCACCACCGGACCGATGTGACGGCCTTCCTGGCTGGCCGGGCCGACCTCGACCTTGGCAGCCACTTCCGCCGCCTCGGCAACCACGCGGTCATAGATGCTGTTCTGCACCAGCATCCGGCTGGGCGCGTTGCAGCTTTGACCGGTGTTTTGCATCATGTGCAGCACACCGCGCTTCACCGCCTTCTCGTCAGCGTCCTCAAAAATCACATTGGCGCCTTTGCCGCCCAGCTCCAGGTCCACCTTCTTCAGCGTCGGTGCCGCAGCCTGGGTAATCGCGATCCCTGCGCGGGTGGAGCCGGTGAAGGAGATCATGTCCACATCCGGATGGGTGGTCAGCTGAGAGCCAACACCCGGGCCGTCGCCGTTCACCAAGTTGAAGACACCTGCCGGGAAGCCGGCCTCATCCATCAGCTCAGCAAAGATCATCGCGTTCAGCGGGCTTTGTTCGGAGGGCTTCAGCACCATGGTGCAGCCGGCAACTGCCGCCGCGCCAACCTTAAGCGTCACCTGGTTCATCGGCCAGTTCCACGGCGTGATCAGTGCGCAAACGCCCACCGCCTCGTGGATGATGCGGTCGTTAGGGCTGCGCGCGTTCAGCGGCGCGTCAAAGTCAAACTCCTTGGCCGCGGCGATGAAGTTACGCAGGTGCCAGCTGCCGGCGCCGACTTGCGAGCTGCGCGACATGTCGATCGGCGCGCCCATTTCCAGCGACATCGCCTGAGCCAGGTCCTCGGCGCGGGCTTCATAGACATCGACCAGTTTTTCCACCAGCGCGATACGCTCTGCCACTGGGGTCGCCATCCAGCCCGGCAGCGCTGCCTTGGCCGCGGCAACCGCGGCGTTGGTGTCGGCTTCGGACCCCAGAGAGATCACCGCGCAGGGTTCCTCGGTCGAAGGGTTCACCACCTCGAAATCGTTTGAAGCAGCAGGAGCGGCCCACTGGCCGTTGATGTAAAAGTCGCGTTTCTCGATCATGTCGGGATCTCCCAAGTCAGAGGTATTCTGGTTTCCGCCTTGCCAGTTTCGCGGCCACTGTGTCACTGCTCCGGCATAGGGGCAAGGGCGGGGCAAAGGCATCGCCGCGTAATTTGATCAAATTATCGCGGGCGCTGTCAATGGCCCCTTGGAACGGTTGCAATTCTTCGCCATGGGGTCTTGCGGCAATTTTTCGTGGTTTCCCGGTACGGGGACTGTATCCTTGCGCTAGACTACTTAGGTTGCAGACAAGACGACTCAAAATTCATATGACAAGGAGATACCGCCATGGGTTTGCGCATTAACGACACGGTCCCCGATTTTACTGCGGAAACGGATCAGGGCACCATCACCTTCCATGACTGGATCGGCGACAGCTGGGCGATTCTGTTCTCGCACCCCAAGGATTTCACCCCGGTCTGCACCACCGAATTTTCCGCTGTGGCGCAGCTGAGCGAGGAGTGGAGCAAACGCAACACCAAGGTCCTTGGCGTTTCGGTTGACGGTGTTGAGGACCATAAGAAATGGAAAAAGGACATCGAGGAATACGGCAAGGCCGCGCCGGGCTTCCCGATCATCGCCGATGACGGACTGGCGGTTTCCAAAGCCTTCGACATGCTGCCTGCCGAGGCGTATCTGCCCGACGGCCGCACCCCGGCGGACAGCGCCACCGTGCGGTCGGTGTTCATCATCGGCCCGGACAAGCAACTGAAACTGTCGATGACCTATCCGATGACCGTGGGCCGCAATTTTGCCGAGATCCTGCGGGCGCTGGACGGCCTTCAAATGTCGCTGGGCAAAGGCGTCGCCACCCCGGCCAACTGGATGCCCGGCGAGGATGTGATCATTCCGCCTACCGTGTCGAACGAGGACGCTAAGGTGAAGTTCGGCGAATTCGATACCATCTTCCCCTACTTGCGCAAGACCAAGGCACCAGAGTAACCCGCACTTTCCATCGCAGTGCTTGCAAGCCGCCTTCGGGCGGCTTGTTTATTTATATTATGACTGAAATCCGCCCGGTGCCGGTGGAAACTCCGGCGCCCGGCTTTGACGCAGTTGGCGCGCCTCTGCGGCAAAGGCTTGACCAGCTTCTCCTGTCAGCCCGGCTGCAAAACGCAGAGTGATATCCGACCCGTCCCGGGTCAGCCAGCAGGACGATTTCTTGAGGAAGGCAAACCCTGCCTCGGCATGCAGGTAGGCGGGCAGCGTATAACTGACGCCTTGGGTGGCAACGGCGGTCAGGATGAAAGACAGGTAATCTTCCGTTGGGGCGTCGTCGTTTGACAGCAGCCTGGCCTTTAGCGCCGCCAGGCTGGGGCGGCCAAAGATGACAGCTTCTTCGGCGATGCGCCGGATCCCGTCCCGGGGCAGCTGCGCCAGACGATGATCCAAATCCGCGATTTTCAGCACCGCGCCATGCGAATACCCATGCGCCAGAACCCACTGGGTGAGGCCGGTTTCACCGCGGCGGACAATGAATTTCTTGTTGTTGGTCAGCGGGAAGCGCTTCCAGAACCTGATGAACTCCGGATCCGCCATCATCCGCCCGGACAGCATCAGCGCATAGGAGCAATACTGGAAATTCCGGCTGGCGGTTGAATACCCCCAATTGATGCTGCGGAAATGCTCTGCCTCCACCCGCGGATGGCCATAATTGCAGGCGGCGGCGGCAAAATCCACAGCCAGCGCCTGTGCGCCCGCCAGCCAGTCGCCTGCCTCCGGCAGCGGAAACCAGGAAGAGTCGTTCAGCAGCACCAGCCGGTCAATGTGCGTCAGCCGCGTACGCGCCGCCAGCAGCCCGTCGCGGTAGCCGCCAAAGTCATATCCGAAATTCGGGCGTTCTATGCACAGCCAGCAGACGTCGCTCAGCCGTTGCCGGTCTTCCTCGCTAAGCGGGATGTTGGAGACCACAACCGGGGCATAGCCGCTGGCGATCAGATAGCGCAGCGCGATGAAGTGGGACTCCTGCAGACCCTGACTGGGGAAGATCAGATAGACCGCAGGCTGCGGCCCGGGCGGTACGGCGCCCTCGGTGCAGCGGATCTGGCGCGCGAGGAACACGTCATAATACCAGCGCCCCAGCAGCAGTGAGCCGAGGCGGCTGGGCAGCTGGGTGATCTGCTGCAACGGGCGTTTCAGCTCGCGGATGATTTTCCAGAACGGGGGCCGTTTCATGCGGGTCGCCTGTAACTAGTAACGAATGGATTGCGCACCAGGTCAGCGCGGCTGCCAGGGCGGCGGGCGGTCTGCAGACCGCTGGCCGGCGCTGCTGAGAATGGCGCGAAAGTAGTACCAGTTCTTGGACCGTTTGCGCGCCGACAGAAGGTTCAGCGGTGAGATCAATTGCAGCGATGCCTCCCCCAGAGCCCGCAGGAAGCCAAAAGGCAAGCCGTGCTTGCGAGCGCCATAGACGCGCGACTGGCCCATGTACCAGGCTTTCAAAGCCGCTGTTTTGGCGGAGCGTTCGGTGGAATGGCCCAGCAGATGCCGGACTTGCGCTGCGTAAACATACCGCAGCGGCCCGCATTCCGCCTTCAGCCGCAGGCTGAGGTCGTCATCCTCATGGAACAGGAAAATTTTGGGGTCAAATCCACCGACCTGGTCAAAGGCTGATTTGCGCACCAGCAGAGCACCGCCGGACAGCACCGGCACCTCACCGCCCTGTTTCGCGGCTTCGCGGCCCAGCCAGTGCGATTTCGCGATCAGTTTGCTGCGGCGTTTGAAAAACAGCGAACCGTCGCCTTTGACAATGCGGGTGTTGAAGGCGGAAGCCTTTGGGTGGGCATCGGCTGCGGCGAACAGGTGCTCCAGCGTGTCCTCGAACAGCTCGGCATCGGGGTTCACGAAGAACAGAAATTCAGTTTCCGCCTGTGCAGCCCCCTGATTGCAGGCCGGGCCAAAGCCGGCGTTTTTCGGGTTCTCTATAAACCGGGCACCATATGCTGCAGCCAGCGCGCCGGTGTCTTCTGCATCCTGGGACGCGTTATCGACCAGAATGCAAGGCACCGAAGATGGAATGGAGCGCAACAGGCCCTCAACAACGGCGGAAGAATTATAGGTGACCGTTATGATGGTCACACGGGGCGGCAAAGACTGTTCCATAAGCGTCCCGGCGGAAATGGAAAACCCGGGGCGCGGATCAAACGCGCCCCGGGCTGGTTATGTGCAGTCAAACAGGGATTAGTCCTGCTCTGCTTTTTCTTTCTTCTCCGGCGCGATTTCTTCGCCGGTTTCCTGATCGACAATCTTCATCGACAGACGGACCTTACCGCGGTCATCAAAGCCCAGCAGCTTGACCTTCACTTCCTGGCCTTCCTTCAGAACGTCCGAAGGATGGTTCAGGCGGCGGTTTTCGATCTGGCTGACATGCACCAGGCCGTCGCGCTTGCCGAAGAAGTTCACAAAGGCGCCGAAGTCGACGATCTTCACAACCTTGCCGGTGTAGACTTGGCCTTCTTCCGGCTCTGCCACGATCGAATAGATCATGTCATAGGCCTTCTTGATGGCTTCGCCGTTCGGGCTGGCGATCTTGATCACGCCATCGTCGTTGATGTCGACTTTTGCGCCGGACACTTCGACGATCTCGCGGATCACCTTGCCGCCCGAGCCGATCACTTCACGGATCTTGTCGGTCGGGATCTGCATGGTTTCGATGCGCGGAGCGTGGACCGAGAATTCAGACGCTTCGGTCAGGGCTTTCGCCATCTCGCCGAGGATGTGGATACGGCCGTCTTTGGCCTGGGCCAGGGCTTTCTCCATGATCTCGGGCGTGATGCCTGCAACCTTGATGTCCATCTGCAGTGAGGTGATGCCGTTTTCGGTACCAGCAACCTTGAAGTCCATGTCGCCGAGGTGGTCTTCGTCACCCAGGATGTCGGACAGGATCGCGTAGGAGCCGTCGTCTTCCAGGATCAGGCCCATCGCAACACCGGCAACCGGTGCTTTCAGCGGCACGCCTGCATCCATCATCGACAGCGAGCCGCCGCAGACGGAGGCCATCGAGGACGAACCGTTCGATTCGGTGATCTCGGAGACCAGGCGGATGGTGTAGGGGAAGTCGGTTGCCGCGGGCAGAACCGCCTGCAGCGCACGCCATGCCAGCTTGCCGTGGCCGATTTCGCGGCGGCCGGGGCCGCCGACACGGCCAACTTCACCCACCGAGTAGGGAGGGAAGTTGTAGTGCAGCAGGAAGTTGGATTTGAAGTTGCCGTGCAGCGCGTCGATGAACTGCTCGTCATCGCCGGTGCCCAGCGTGGTCACAACCAGACCCTGGGTTTCACCGCGGGTGAACAGCGCCGAACCATGGGTCCGCGGCAGCAGGCCGGTTTCCGAAACGATATCGCGGATTTCGTCAGTCGCACGGCCGTCGATACGCTTGCCGGTTTTGACAACGTCGCCGCGCAGAATGCCGGCTTCCAGCTTTTTCAGTGCGGAACCCAGGTTTGCGTCACCCAGCTGTTCTTCGGACAGCGCACCCTTGATGGTTTCGCGGGCGGCGGCAACAGCGGCGGTGCGCTCCTGCTTGTCGCTGATCGCAAAGGCGGCGCGCATCTCGGTTTCGCCAGCAGCTTTGACCGCTTCGTACAGCTCGGAATAATCCGGTGCCTGGAAATCGAACGGCTCTTTCGCAGCTTCTTCGGCCAGCGAGATGATCAGGTCGATCACCGGCTGAATCTGCTCATGCGCAAATTTTACCGCGCCCAGCATTTCTGCTTCGGACAGTTCGTAAGCTTCCGATTCCACCATCATCACGGCGTCTTTGGTGCCGGCAACTACCAGGTCCAGACGCTGCTCGGGGTTCAGGCGCAGATCCTGCATGTCGTCGACGGTCGGGTTCAGGATGTATTCGCCATCCTCGAAACCAACGCGGGCACAGGCAATCGGGCCCATGAACGGTGCGCCGGACAGAGTCAGCGCAGCGGAGGCGGCGATCATTGCAACCATGTCCGGGTCGTTGACCAGATCATGGGACAGCACGGTGCACATCACCAGCACTTCGTTTTTGAAGCCGGGAACGAACAGCGGGCGGATCGGACGGTCGATCAGGCGCGCGGTCAGGGTTTCTTTTTCGGTCGGGCGCGCTTCGCGCTTGAAGAAGCCGCCGGGCACTTTGCCCGCAGCATAGTATTTTTCCTGGTAATGCACGGTCAGCGGGAAGAAGTCCTGGCCGGGCTTCTGCTGACGGGCGAAGGTCACGTTGGCCATGACCGAGGTTTCGCCCAGCGTGGCAATCACAGAGCCATCAGCCTGGCGGGCAACCTTGCCGGTTTCCAGTGTAAGCGTCTCTTCGCCCCACTGCATCGATTTTTTCGAAACGTTAAACATCTAGCGTATCCTAATTGGGAGCACTCCCGGCCCTCCGGGTCTCCCGTTTGCGTGGCGGCCCCATTGCCGCCGGCCCCCTCTATCTTGCTTTCGCGTGCCGGGGCCTGGCACATCGTCTCAGACAAGCCCGCCCATACATGAGTTTGGGGTAAATTGAAAGGGAAAGCGGCACGCATCCGCTGCCGTGGGCGGCAGTGTGTTTTGCAGGATGCCAGGCGGGGTATCGCGGCCCCGCCTGAATGCTGTCAGTTGGTGGTTTCCAGCCCTTCGGGGCGTCCGGCAATGGCGAAATGCAAACCGTCAGGATCCATGAACTCCGCGGCAAAGCCGTTCACATCTTCCAGCGTGACCGCGTTGATACGGTCGTTGCGGGTTTCTACATAGCTGATCGGCAAATGGTCCATCTGCATGCCCGCGAGGATCGAGGCAATACGACCATTGCCGTCAAAACGCAGCGGATAGGCACCTGTCAGATAGGTCTGCGCATCCTTCAGCTCTTCCTCCGTCACGCCGCTTTCGGCCATGCGGCGCCATTCGTTGCGGATTACCTCGACCGCTTCGGCCATCTTGCCGTTGGCCGAAGCCACCGATCCCATATAGACCGCCGCCAAATCACGCGGCACCAGGTAGGAATAGACCCCGTAGGTCAGCCCGCGCTTTTCCCGCACTTCGGTCATCAGCCGGGTCTCGAATGAGCCGCCGCCCAAGATCTGGTTCATCACATAAGCAGTGAAAAAATCCGGATCCTCGCGTTTGATCCCCTTTTGGCCGAACAAGGCCACAGATTGCGGCGTGTCGAAATCCACAACAGTGACACCGCCCCCAATTGTAACTTCAGCCGGGCCCGGAATTGGGCCGCCCTCTGCCGGCAGGGCACTCAGCAGCTCATCCAGGAGCACACCAAGCTCCTCGGCGGTGATATCGCCCACCGCGCTGACGTACAGCCTGTCTCGCGCAAAAACCGCTTCATAGGCATCAAAAATATCCTGCCGGCTAAGCGCGGAAACGGACTCCAGCGTCCCCTTGCCGTCGCTGGCATAAGGGTGATCGCCAAAGGCCATCCGGGAAAAGGCCTCGCCCGCGATCGTGTTCGGGTTCTTGGCATCAGACCGCAATCCCGCCAGCACCTGGGCCCGGACCCGGTCCAGCGCATCCTGGTCAAACCGCGGCTCAAACAGGGTCTGGCGCAAAAGATCCACTGCATCCTTGCGGTTTTCGGTCAGGAAACGGGCGGAAATGGATACTGAATCCTTGTCGGCATCATAAGAAAACTCTGCCGCCAGGGATTCCAGTGCACGGGCATAATCCTGCGCCCGTAGATCGCCAGAGCCTTCCTCCAGCAATCCGGCCATCAGGTGCACCGCCCCGCGTTTTCCGGGGGCATCCAAAGAGGTGCCGCCGCGAAAGCGCAGCTCAAGAGCGGAGAAAGGAATCGCATGGTCCTCGACCAGCCAGGCGGTGATTCCGCCGGGAGAGGTGACTTCCTCGATCTTAACTCCGGCCCAGGCGGGCAATGCCAAGACACAGGCCACCACAGATGCCGCCATGAATTTCAGCAAGGTCATTGGGTCACCTCTTGGTCGCGCGTCATCCAGCCGGTGACTGATGTTTCCGGCCGCAGAACCTCATTTGCGGCGGCGATGATCTCATCCGCCGTGACCGATTGCAGGATCTTGGGCCAGTCTTGCACGTCCTGAACTGTCAGCCCGATGCTGAGCGCCTGGCCATAGCGGTTGGCAATACCGTTCACGTTGTCGCGGTCATAGATTTCGGCGGCCCGCAGCTGCAGCTTGATGCGCTCCAGCTGGGCCTCATCCACCCCTGCTTCCAGGAAGCGGGCGATAGTAGCATCCAGCGCCTCCTCGGCCTGGTCCATGCTGACGCCCTCAGCCGGAACAACAAGAAAGGTGAAGGACGTATCATCCAGCGAGCTGCCAGAATAAAAGGCACCGGAGTAGACGGCGACCTGCTGGTCGAACTGCAGCGCATTGGCCAGATAGGAGGTGCTGCCGCCGCCCAAGAGTTCGGCCAGCAGGTAAAGCGCAGCAGCTTTTTGCTGGGCGCCGCTGTCGCGTTCCGGCGCCAGATAGGACCGCTGAACATAGGGCTGAGCAACCCGCGGATCCTCGAAAGTCAAGCGGCGGGCTGCAGTTTGCGGCGGTTCCTGGCTGCGGAAGCGCTCCGGCAGCTCCGGGTTTGCGGGAATGACGCCATAATACTGCTCAGCAAGTGCCTTAACTTCTTGCGGCTCCACATCGCCGGAGACCACCAGGATGGCGTTATTGGGTGCATAGTACGTGCGGTAGAAGGACAGCGCGTCCCCCATATCCAGGCTTTCCATTTCGTGCCGCCAGCCGATAACCGGCTGGCTGTAACGGTGGTTCAGGTACTGCACCGCTTGCAGCTGCTCCCGGAAAAGGGCCACCGGGTCGTTGTCGGTGCGCTGGTTGCGTTCTTCCAGGATAACCTCCCGTTCGGTGGCGATATCCTCTTCGCTCAGCCGCAGATTGACCATACGGTCGCTTTCCATCCGCATCATCAGCTCCAGCCTGTCGGCGGCGACGCGCTGGAAATAGGCGGTGTAGTCATAGCTGGTAAAAGCGTTGTCCTGGCCGCCATTGGCGCGCACGGTCGCCGACAGTTCGCCCGGGGCCAGTTTATCGGTGCCCTTGAACAGCAAATGCTCCAGGAAGTGGGCAACCCCGGACTGGCCCGGCGGTTCATCAGCGGAACCGGCACGGTACCAGACCATCTGCTGCACCACCGGCGCGCGATGATCCTCAAGCACCACCACTTCCATGCCGTTGTCCAGGGTGAACGCGGTCACCGCCTCATCTTCGGCCCATAGCGGGCCAGTCAGGGCAGCCATCAGCGCTGCGGCAGCCAATGTGATCCTCTGGATCATCTGGCATCCTCCAAATTCTGCACGTTTGCCCTTGCCTGGCACAGTGCGTTTACTGCTCGTTTGTTCAATGCAGCCACAATTCGCCACCCATTGCCAGCAGAAAGACTGCTGTCAACCTACGCTGCTGCTGGCGTCTTACAAGACTGGCTGGCAGAAAAGTGAGGATCAGAAACCGTCAACCGGCGGTGCGGAAGGGGTAGCAGCTCCGGCACGGCGGAATTGTTCGTTGGCGGTGTGCGGATCCAGTGTCTGTTTTTTGTAAAGCTGCTCGTAGCGATCGACCGGCAACAGTTTGATCCGGCCCACACGGCGGTTGCGGTGGCGGAATTTGGCATCCTCTTGGGCGACCGTTTCGCGCACACCCGGTTCCACGCCATACCGGCTGGATGCTGTCACCAGGGCCGCATCGCTGGAGGGGATACCGCTGCCAGGAACCAATGCGCCGGGTTTGCCGCCCAAAGCAGCAACCGCTTCAGCCTGCGGATTGGGATCCGTCAGGTTGGCGCCGCCCGGTGTCGGGGCCGGCAGGCTGCTGTAGTTTTCCGGTGTGCTCAGCGGTTTGGAAGGCAGAACCAGAAACTCATCCGGGCCGGTGCCAGGTTTCTGGATGAGGCGCAGCCCCTTTTGCCCGCAGCCGGCCACGGCCAGTGCGCCTGCCAGAACAATCACTCCGAACGGGATCCGCATTACCCCAAACTCCTGCCTGTTTCTCAGCGCTTTTAGCGCAATTGCCCAGCGAGGTCTACGCAGGCTTTTTGCGCCGCCCATCAAAGAAGATCAGCCCTGCTGCGCCTGCAAAAATAAAGATATCGGCGACATTGAACACAAACGGGTTCTGAATACCGCAGCACGATGTGTTGAGGAAATCCAGCACGTATCCGTACAGCAGCCGGTCCGCGACATTGCCCAGCGCGCCGCCGATCACCAGCCCGGCCGAGAGCTGCATGCCCCAGGCCGCCTTTTGCGCGCGGGCGATCCAGATCACAAGGGCCAGGCAGATCGCCAGAGACATCCCGATCAGGATCCAGCGCGACGCCTCATCACCGCCGCCGAACAGGCCGAAGTTGATGCCGGTATTCTCGCCGTAGCGGAAGTTAAGAAACGGCGGCAGCACGTCGATCCGGTGGCGTTGGTCCAGCCCCATCCAATGGATCACCAGGTATTTGCTGGCCTGATCCGCCAGGAACGAGAGGCCGGCGCCCCAGATCATCCAACGTGCTGCCATGTCTTAACTCTGCCTGCTTAGTGCCGGAAGTGGCGCATGCCGGTGAAGACCATGGCCAGGCCCGCCTCGTTGGCCGCCTTGATCACCTCCTCGTCACGCATGGAGCCGCCCGGTTGAATGACGCAGGTCCCGCCTGCGGCTGCAGCTTCCAGCAACCCGTCCGCAAACGGGAAGAAGGCATCCGAAGCGACGGCGCAGCCTTTGGCGAGGCTTTCTTCCAGCCCCAGTTCGGCGGCCATGCGGCCGGCCTTGGCCGCGGCCACATTGGCGCTGTCCAGACGGCTCATCTGACCTGCGCCAACACCGACAGTCGCGTTGTCCTTCACATAGACGATAGCGTTGGATTTGACGTGCTTGGCAACTTTCCAGGCAAACAGCATGTCCTGCATCTGCGCATCAGACGGCGCCTTTTCGGTCACCACCTTCAAGTCTTCCATGCCGACGTAGCCCACGTCCTTGTCCTGTACCAGCATGCCGCCGGCCACCTGTTTGTAGGCGGTGATGGCTTTGCGCGGTTCGGGCAGACCATCCGTCAGCAGCAGGCGCAGGTTCTTTTTGGCGGCAAAAACTGCCTTAGCCTCCTCCGAAGCACCGGGGGCAATCACCACCTCGGTGAAAATCTCGGTGATCTTGGTGGCGGTATCGGCGTCCAACGGCTGGTTCAGCGCGACGATGCCGCCGAATGCGGACGTGCGGTCGCAGTCGAAAGCATTCTGATAGGCCTCGGCCAGGGTCGCACCTTTGGCCACGCCGCAAGGGTTGGCGTGTTTGATGATCGCCACTGCGGCGCTGTCCGCCGGATCGAACTCCGCCACCAGCTCATAGGCCGCGTCGGTGTCGTTGATATTGTTGTAGCTGAGTTCCTTACCTTGCAGCTGCACCGCGGTGGCCACGCCGGGACGATTGCTGCCATCGGTATAGAAGGCCGCTTCTTGATGGCTGTTCTCGCCATAACGCAGGGTCTGCTTCAACTCGCCCGCAAAGGCCCGGCGGCGCGGGGTCTTCTCTTCAATCGCCGAGGCCATCCAGTTCGACACGGCAGCATCATAGGCAGCGGTGCGGGCATAGGCGGTCTGCGACAGGCGCTGACGGAAGGCGTAGGAGGTCTGGCCGTCGTGTGCGTCCAGTTCCGCAAGCAGCGCGTCATAATCCTGTACGTCGGTCACCACGTTCACAAACAAGTGGTTCTTGGAGGCCGCACGGATCATTGCCGGGCCGCCGATGTCGATGTTTTCGATCATCTCGTCATAAGCGGCACCGCGCGCCAGGGCCGCTTCGAACGGGTAGAGGTTCACCACCAGCAGATCGATGGCACCGATGCCGTGCTCGTTCATTGCAGCAACATGGGTGTCGTTGTCACGCAGCGCCAGCAGGCCGCCATGCACCATCGGGTGCAGGGTCTTCACGCGCCCGTCCATCATTTCCGGGAAACCGGTCACTTCCGAGACGTCCTTGACTGTCAGACCCGCATCGCGCAGCGCCTTGGCGGACCCTCCTGTCGACAGCAGCTCAACACCGCGCCCGGACAGCGCCTTGCCCAGCTCGATCAGGCCGGTCTTGTCGGATACAGAAAGCAGCGCACGGCGTACGGGGTGAAGGTCGGTCATGGCAAGGCGGTCCTTTTCAAAGGCTCAGTCAAACGTCTCGGGGTCGTCCCGGTTCAGGTCTCGCACAGCAACCGCAGTCTCCTGCGCCTTGCTGAGCGTCCACCGGATGCGCGTCGCATAACCCATCGCGCGCCCGGATAAAACGATTTGCTTTGCCGCACGCGGCTTCAAGCGGGTCTTTTCCAGAAAAACACTCGGCTCCAGCCGCAGCTGGCAGGTGCCGTCATGGCGGAACACCCAGATTTCCCCGCTCTTGAGCGCCACGGATACCGCGGCGCCGCCTAAGTCAAGGGCTGCGTCCACATCCGGGTGCAGATGCAGCCGGAGGTCAAAGCCGATGCCGCCCTCAGCGCTGGTATCCCGCACCTTGGTGAACTGGCGCTTGGCGGCATCATCCAGCGCCACCAGCATGTCCTCGCCGCTGAGGGCCCGCCCGTCAAACGACAAATCCAGGGTGCGGGCATGGGTCAGCCCGAAATGGGCAGCATAGCCATTGTGCCCGCCCTGAAAACGGCAGCCTTCGGCCAGGTCGCTGACTTCCAGCGGCACCTCATCAGGCGCTTCGATCAATTCCTCATGGCCGGTGGTTTTATGCGGCGCAGCCAGCCTGGCACTGGAGTGCCCCTCGATGCACAGCGTGGTATGGGAGGGCGTGGCGCGCCCTGCCCGGCGCCATTCGACGCCAAAGGTTTCGCCCGATCCGCAATTCACAATCAGGGGCCGCCGCCCTGAAGTCAGTTCAAACGCCAGGGTCGAGGCATGGCCATAGTTCGACGCCTTGCCCCTGGGGGGCGCCGAGGCGTCGACAATAACCGAGGTCCGCCGCGCCGACAGCCGGGCGAATCCCATCGCCAGCCCGTCCGCATGACGTTCTGCCACATGGCTGGCCGCGAGGGCATGGTCCAGCCGCCCTTCCAATCCGCGGCCGCCGCCATGGAACCGTGCCAGCCCGCCATCACTGTGGCGCAGGGTGCGCAAAGTGGGAGCGATCCGCTCGATAGCATTGATATGCGCAGGCGGCACTGCGCGTCCGGCTTCATGCAGGGCAGCCGCGGCCCAGGTCAGCAGGGTGAAAACCTCCAGCAGCTCTTCAGGGTTGCGGGTCGGCAACCCGCCCTGGTCATCAATCTGCGCATCGCATTCTGCTGCCAGCGCGCGGACTGCCGGATCGGCCAGCTCTTCGCGCCCCTGCAGGGCAAGACCGGCATAGATCAACCCGCATAAAGCCTCGAACCGGGGCAGACCGGGCGCGGCCCCCTGCCAGCGCTGTGCCAGGAACCAGGTCTGTTGCGACAGCGAATGATAAAAGGCTTCGGTCTCGTCCTTTTCCTTGCCGCTAAGCAGGAACAGAGCGTGGTTGATCCAGCGGATCACCCGCCGCCCGGTCAGATCGGGCAGCCAGGCCAGCCCGCCGCTGCGCCCGTGCTGCTGGATCCAGCCCCACACCCATTTCTGCGCCTTGGCGCGGGCCTTGAAATCGCCGACCGCCGCCAAGTCATCGAGCCAGGAAAATCCGTGCCGCTCTGCATCAAAGGCCGCATCCGGGGCTGCAACCTCCCACAGTCCGGTGTCAGGCGATTCGACCAGGTAACCGGCAAACAGCAGGTTGCCCGCCACAAGCTGGCGCCCGCGCGCAAAGCTGCCAATGGTGCGCGGCTCGGGCTGCGAGACAAAGCCGGTAGCAGCCGGCTGGCTGCGCGCCCGCCACGCAAAATAGCTGTTCAGCAGCCGGGTGCCGCGACCGGCCATTCTGTCAAAAGTGGACATGCTCTTTTTGCCTCACGCCGGATTTTGCCAGGGCGTTTTGGCGCGAGCATAGCGCGAGGGGCGGATCAAGTCACCGGCGAATACCGGGGACTCCCCGGGGTCACGCGGATTTGCGCAAAAGGGCCATATAGAACCCATCCATACCGCCGCGTTCCGGCCAGTAGTCGGGGCGCAAGCGCAGCCCGCCCTCTTCGCTGATCCAGTCCGGATCCACGCCGGGCAGCAGCAGCGCCTCGCGGTCTGCTGCCATCTCCGGGAACATGTCCAGCGCGTCCTCAACCTGGCATTCACCCTCATCCGGCAGCAACGAGCAAGTGCAGAACATCAGCCGCCCGCCGGGTTTTACCAAGGACCAGGCGTGCGCCAGCATCTGCGCCTGCAGTTCGATCAGGACGCCGAAGTCACTGCCGTCTTTGGCCTGAGGAAGATCCGGGTGGCGGCGGATTGTGCCGGTGGCCGAACAGGGGGCATCCAGCAGCACGGCATCGAACTGGCCCTGCTGTTCCAGTGCGTCGCCCACAATCAGTTCTGCCTGCAGTCCAGTACGGGAAAGGTTTTCCTGGAGCCTGGATATGCGGTTTTTGGAAACATCCACTGCGGTCACTTTGGCACCCGCGGCCGCCATCTGCATGGTTTTGCCGCCCGGCGCCGCGCAAAGTTCCAGCACATTCTCGCCTGGATGAACATTCAGAATGCGGGCGGGCAACGCGGCGGCAGCATCCTGGATCCACCAGTCACCGGTCTCATACCCCGAAAGCGCTGAAACCTGCCCGGCATTGGCGATCCGCACAGAGCCGGTGGGCAAGGTTTCCCCGCTCAAAGCGCTCAAGTCCGAATTGGGTTTGGCCGTTACATCCAGTGAGGCACCGGTGAAATGCGCCGCCTCCATGCCCAGCATCGCCTCCGCTCCCCAGGCCTGAACCAATGGTTTGCGCAACCAGTTCGGCAGGCGCGGCACACGCAGCTTGGCCCATTCCGCCGGACCGTCCTCGGCCACCTTGCGCAAGACCGCATTGACCAGCCCCTTGAGCTGCCCATGACGCCGGTGCTTGGAGACGATGGCCACCATCGCGTTCACTACGCCGTGCGCCGCGCCGCCCGAACACAGTTCCACCGCTCCCAACCGCAACACATTCAGTACGGTCATTGGTGGTGTTTTTTTAAGATGTTTCTTCAGCACCCGGTCTGCGCGTTCGAGATTGCGCAGAGTTTCCGCTGCCAGCCGCTGCGCCCGCGCCCGGTCTTCAGGCGCCAGTTTCTCGAGCGCACCAGCGGCATAGCATTCCGACAGCAGCCGCCCCTCTCCCAGAACCTGATCCAGCAGGTGTACCGCGGTGCGGCGGGCGTGATTGGCGTCGGACATCTGGCAACTCCTCAGGGCGCGGCTTGTTTGCGCGGGACAGGGGCGTATATCATGGGCCGAGCATAAAGGAACCCGCGATGAGCGAAGAGACTGCACCTGATAAAAATGACCTGCCGCCCGCCGCCCGCCGCGCACTGGCCGAAGCCGAGGAGCGCCGCAAGGCAGCCGAGGCGCCGGACCAGCGCCCCAAGGAGCTGGGCGGACGCGATGGACCCGATCCAGCCCGCTATGGCGATTGGGAGAAAAAAGGCATCGCTGTCGATTTTTGAGCCGCGGCCGGGGGCTTTGCCCCCTCGCAGGCGCTGCCTGCTCACCCCCAGAGTATTTTCCCAAAGGTGAATGACTTTCATCTTTTCAAAAATACTCACGTTCCGCGGCCGGCGGGCGGCTTAGCCGCCGAAAGGCGAGGCAGCGGCCCCTCAGGGCCGCATTTCAGACCTTAGAGCCCCAACACATCCACCATATCATACTGACCCGGCCCCTTGTCCTGGCCCCAAAGCGCAGCCTTCAGAGCGCCGCGGGCAAAGATGGCGCGGTCGGTGGCCATATGGCGCAGCACGATGCGTTCGCCAGCGGCGGCAAACAGAACATCATGCTCGCCCACGATGTCGCCGCCGCGGATGGCAGTGAAGCCGATGTCGCCGCGCTTGCGGGCGCCGGTGATACCATCACGCCCGGAATCGCGCACATCTGGCAGATTAACACGGCGGCCCTCGGCTGCGGCTTCGCCCAGCATCAATGCAGTACCAGACGGGGCATCGACCTTGTGATGGTGATGCGCCTCGATCACTTCGATGTCGAAATCCTCGTCCAGCGCCGCGGCCACCTTCCTGGTCAGCTGCACCAGCAGGTTCACACCAAGACTCATGTTGCCAGCGCGCACAATCACCGCATGGCGGGAGGCCGGCTCCAGCTGGGCGATCTGCGCATCCGTCATGCCGGTGGTGCCGATCACATGTACCGCGCGCGCTTGGGCTGCCAGCTTGGAAAAATCCAGCGTCGCCTCCGGCGATGTGAAATCAATCACTGCTTGCGCTTTGGAAAAGGCCTCCAGCGCATCCGACGTGACGGTGACGCCAACAGGCGCCCCGCCCATTGCTTCGCCCGCATCACGGCCAACCCATGCATGCCCTTCACGCTCCACCGCGCCGGCCAGCGTGGCCTTATCGCTTTCCAGCACCGTTTTGATCAGCATCTGCCCCATGCGGCCTGATGCGCCGGTAATCACGATCCCTGGTTTGTGAGTCATTGGCCAATTCCCCTATTCAAGCTGGAATTGTCCTACATCGCCGGGCAGCGCTTGGCAAAGCCCGCGATCCGGCATAGATCGGGAATATGGCAAAGAACAAATTCCACGATGGCCCCGGCCCGTCCCAGCGCCAGCTTCGCGTCGGCGAACTGATCCGCCGCTCTCTCTCTGAGGTGCTGGCGCGCGGGGATGTGCATGACCCGGACCTGAACCGTATGTCGATCACCGTGGGCGAGGTGCGTACCTCCCCCGATCTGAAAATCGCCACCGCCTTTGTGCTGCCTTTGGGTGGAAAGGGGCAAGAGGATGTGCTGAAGCTCCTCGCGCGGAACAAGGGCGAGCTGCGCCGCGCGGTCGGCAAGAAGCTGGGGTTGAAGTTCGCCCCGGATCTGCGCTTCCGGCTGGATGAAACCTTTGATCAGATGGACGATACCCGCCGGATGCTGTCCCAGGACGCGGTGCGCCGCGACACGGAAGAGTGATCCGCAAGGCCGCCTTGCTGCTGGCCGCGCTCTGGGCCGCCCCGGCCGCAGGCGCGGTGGAATGCAGCGATGCGGCCTATGAAGGCAACAGGTATTCGATCTGCGAAGTGGATGCATCACGGGAGCAGCTGCGGCTGTTCCTGCGCGATGGAGAGGGGCAGGTCTACGGGCATTTTTCCACACTGGGCACGTCGCTGGCTGAGGACGGCAAAGCGCTGGTTTTTGCCACCAATGCCGGGATGTATCACAGCGACCGCTCACCCGTGGGTCTCTATGTCGAAGACGGAGCCGAGGAAATGCGGCTGGTGACCAATGCCGGCCCTGGTAACTTCGGCCTGCTGCCCAATGGCGTCTTCTGTATCCGTGAGGCCCGGGCCGATGTTATCGAAACACTGGCATTCGGCAAAGCCGCCCCGGACTGCACCTATGCCACCCAATCCGGGCCGATGCTGGTGATCGATGGAGAATTGCATCCGCGCTTCCTGCCCGATTCGGACAGTTATTATGTGAGGAACGGGGTAGGCACCTCAGCCGATGGCCGCCGGATCGTCTTTGCCATCTCGCGCAATGCTGTGACGTTTCACCAGTTCGGCAGCCTGTTCCGGGATTACCTGAAGCTGCCAAACGCGCTGTATTTCGACGGCAATATCTCGCGCCTGCATGCACCGGCGTTGGGGCGCAGCGATGCCGGTTTCATGATGGGGCCGGTTGTCGGCGTGATCGAGGAGGCGGCCTCAGCCGACTGAACGCCTCAGCCCGGGCGCCTGCGCATCTGCTGCACCATCGGAACCGAGTAAATCACCAGCGCGGCCCAGATCATTGGGAAGGCGATCATCCTGGCTCGTCCGAATTCCTCGCCAAACAGCAGCACCGCAGCCAGCATAATCATCGTCGGTGCGATGTATTGCAGGATTCCCATGGTCGACAGCCGCACCAGCTTGGCCCCGTTGGCATAGACAATCAGTGGCACCGCAGTGACCACCCCGCAGCCCAACAGCAGCGAGGTGTCCGTGAGAGAGCCGCCAAAGCTGCTGCTGCCGGTCGCGGTGAGATAGGCAAAATAGCCCAGCGCCGGGAACAGCAGGATCAGTACCTCCAGCAAGAAGCCCTGATTTGGACCGATCGGCAGCGATTTCTTGAAAAACGCATAAAATCCCCAAGTCAACGTCAGCCCAACTGAGGCCCAGGGCACGCTGCCGGCTTCGACCGTCAGAACCACCACTGCGGCAGCGGCCAAAGCAACAGCTGCCATTTGGGCCTTGGTGAGCGGCTCACGCAGCAGGAAGGCGCCCAGGGCAATGCTGAACAACGGATTGATATAGTAGCCCAATGCCGCGTCCAACGCCCGGCCAGAGGCAATCGACCAGACATAGATCCCCCAATTCACCGAAATCAGCGCCGCAGTGATACAGGCCATGCCCAGCATCCGGGGGTTTTTCAGCGCTGCCTGCAGATCCCTTGTCCGCCGCAGGATGAGCAGAAGCGCCCCTGCGACAGGCACTGACCAGATCACCCGGTGGGTAACAACCTCAGCTGCGGGAATGTGCGACAGCGCTTTCATGTAAAGCGGCAAAAACCCCCACATCAGGTAGGCCGCAATGGCAAAAGCCAACCCGCGGGGCGTGTCTGTGTTTTCGGAGGGCGGCTGTGTCATGCGGAGTTCCTGTCCAGGACGCTGTTATGGCTGGTTTTGACAATGTTGAAACATAGTTTTCTGCGAATGCGGATATTCACATGTTGAATGGATGTGCCGGCATGCCGTTCCGGATGCATCGCACAAAAAAAACGGCCCCGGAAACCGGGGCCGCAGTGCAAATTGGGGTAAGCAGTTTGGGCTAAAACCGCCCGTCAGGCTTCAAGCGACCGGCGCAGCATTTCCACATCTTCGGCGATCTGGCCGTCAGTTGTCTTCAGTTCCTCGATGCGCTTCACACCATGCATGACAGTGGTGTGGTCGCGCCCGCCGAAGCGGCGGCCGATTTCCGGCAAGCTGCGGCTGGTCAGCTGCTTGCACAGATACATCGCCACCTGACGCGGACGCGCATAAGAGCGCAGGCGCTTGGGGCCGATGATGTCGGACATGCGGATGTTGTAGTACTCGGAAACCTTGCGCTGGATCTCCTCGACTGTGATCTTACGCTCGGAGGCGCGCAGCACGTCGGCCAAGCAGTCTTGGGTCAGATCCATGTCGATCTCACGGCCCACAAGCGAAGCAAACGCAAACAGCCGCGTCAGAGCGCCTTCGAGCACGCGAACGTTGGTCGAGATGCGGTGTGCCAGAAATTCCAGCACGCCATCGGCGATGCGCAGGTCCGGGTAGGTTTGGCGCTGCTGCTCCACCTTGGTCTGCAGGATGCCCAGGCGCAATTCATAGTCGGTCGGGTGCAGGTCCACCACCAGGCCGCACTGCAGGCGGGACTTCACCCGGTCTTCCAGATCCTTGATCTCGCCCGGGGCGCGGTCGGCTGAGATGATGATCTGCTTGTTCTGGTCAACCAGGGCATTGAATGTGTGGAAAAACTCCTCCTGAGTGGAGTCTTTGCCGGCAATGAACTGGACGTCATCCACCATCAAAACGTCAACTGAGCGGAACAGATGCTTGAAGTCCATCATCTTGCGCTCGCGCAGCGCCTGCACAAAGCGGTACATGAACTGTTCCGCCGACAGATACAGCACGTTCAAAGCTGGGTTCTTTTCCTTCAGCTCCCAGGCAATGGCGTGCATCAGATGGGTTTTACCCAGGCCTACACCGCCATACAGCACCAGCGGGTTGAAGGTGACCGGGCCGCCTTCACCAACGCGGCGCGCGGCGGCATGAGCCAGCTCATTCGGCTTGCCCACAACAAAGCTGTCGAAGGTAAAGCGCGGATCCAACGGGGCCGCCTGCAGCGCTTCCAGCGTGTCCTTGCCGGCCGCCGATGCCGGAGCAGCTGCGGGGGCTGTCATGACCGCCACCTCGCCCTGCGCGCTGCCGTGTCTGTCATCCGTCCCGGCGGTTTCTGCCGGGCGTGCCGGGCTGTTGGCCGCGACCCGGAAGGCCAGCCGCTGGACCGGCTCGCCGGACATTGTCAGCTCATGCAGAATAAGATCCGCAAAATTCTGGCTGACGTAGTTTCCCATGAAATTGGTCGGCACCTTAAAGACGGCAACCCCACCGTCCACGGTGTCAAACTCCAGAGGCTCGATCCAGGTTGTGAAATTGTTCTGGCCGACCGTCTTCAACAGCCGGTTTCTGAGCTGTCCCCATTTTTCTTTTGTCATGCTGCGCCTCACGCGTCCCCAAAAAAGCAGCGGCCCCTTGGCCGGGCCAATTCTATTCTATCTTCACCCCCAACCACCCGGGGGGCATTCACGCACAGGACGAATGTGTGCGGACCAGCAGCGGCCGCATTGCCCGAAGGCTGAAGGTTCGCGCAAAACAGCAAAAACAGCCGCAAGAAGCGGCGGATTTGCCGTGACGAACAATATCGCACACAATTGAGACAAGGCTGCTGTCCATAACCGATACAGCAGTGGATTCCGGCCAGAACCACGCACGGATGTGCCGTCTGTACCGGATAACCTGACAACCTTGATGCCCGTCAAGATTGCCGCAAGCAGCCTGTCCCCCCAGCGAGTGAATCGCTGTCCTATTGGTAGCAATTTGAGGGGGGCGGCAGCAACGAAACTATGATGTTGACTCTGCCTTTGGCGACAAAGAATCTCTCGCGCCTGCAGAACACCGCCGAGGGTTTTCCCAAAAAACAAGGCGCTGCAATCTGCAGCGCCCTGACAACTTTTCAATTCTGCTTGAGCTTGCTCAGCAGAGAAAATCTCAGGCCAGTGCCTTAACGCGTGCGGACAGGCGCGAGATTTTCCGGGAAGCGGTGTTTTTGTGGTACACACCTTTGGTAACGCCGCGCATCAGCTCGGGCTGAGCTGCGCGCAGAGCTGCGGTTGCAGCTTCTTTGTCGCCGGAAGCGATAGCTTCTTCAACTTTACGCAGGTAGGTGCGGATGCGCGAACGACGGGCTTTGTTGACGGCAAAGCGCTTTTCGTTCTGACGTGCGCGCTTCTTGGCCTGAGGCGAATTTGCCATGGTGTTTGACCTTATCTCGGGTTCTGTTTCTATCGGACGCAATGCCAGCCGAACCCGGGTCACAAAACCGGTGTGATTCTAGCCAGAGCGGGCTGCACGCGCATGTATGGGGCGGCATTTATCCAATCCGGTGCAGAATTGCAAGCGCGCCGTCCCGCAATGTCTATCGCTGGCAGGGCTCACTTGTCCCGGAATTGCGCCTCACGTTTTTCCAGGAAGGCTGCCATGCCCTCTTTCTGGTCTTCGGTGGCAAACATCGAGTGGAAAACCCGGCGCTCGAACAGCAGCCCCTCGTTCAGCGGCAGCTCGTAGGAGCGGTTCACCGTCTCCTTGACGGCCATCGCGGTCAGCAGCGATTTCTCGGCAATCTTCTGCGCCGCCGCAGTGGCTTCCTCGATCAGCTTCTTGGCCGGCACCACGCGCGACACCAGGCCCGCGCGCTCGGCTTCCTCGGCGTTCATGAAGCGCCCGGTGAGATTCATATCCATCGATTTGGACTTACCCACGAACCGGGTCAGACGCTGGGTGCCGCCAATTCCTGCGACAACGCCCAGGTTGATCTCCGGCTGGCCGAATTTAGCAGTCTCGGCAGCGATAATGAAATCGCAAAGCATCGCCAGCTCGCAACCGCCGCCCAGCGCATAACCGGCCACCGCCGCGATCACCGGTTTGCGAATGGCTGAGATCCGGTCATTGGCATCGGCAAAAAGGTTCGTGGTGAACACTTCGGTAAAGCTCAGCTCCGACATCTCCTTGATGTCGGCACCGGCAGCAAAGGCCTTTTCTGAGCCGGTCAGCACAATGCAGCGCACCTTGTCGCTGGCATCGGCTTCCTCAAGAGCATCACAGAGCTCGCCAATGAGCTCCTTGTTGAGCGCGTTCATCGCCTCTGGGCGGTTCAGTTTTATGAGGCAAACGTGGTCCTGCACATCGACGTTGATCGTCTCGTAGGCCATGATTTCTCTTTCGGTTGTTCCGTTCAGATCCGAGTCCTTACCAAAAGGGTCCCTCTGATCAAGCTATCTTTGACACTTTACACAGTAGAAGGTGGAGCGCCCGGATTGGGTGATTCTGGCAATTGCCCCCGCGCAACCTCCCCGCTTGCACGGTTCGCCCTCGCGCCCGTAGGCATCGAAAGAGTGTTGAAAATATCCAAGTTCACCAGAGGCTTGCCGGAAATCCTTGAGCGACGATCCGCCTGCACGGATGGCATCTTGCAGCACTTTCCGGATGATCGGAACCAGCGCCGCAACCCGATGCGCGGCAATCTGCCCAGCCTTGCGACGTGGCGAAATTCCCGCACGGAACAAAGCCTCGCAAACGTAAATGTTACCAAGGCCAGCGATGATTCCCTGATCTAGTAATGCGGATTTCACTGGCGTGTTGCGACCCTGGAAGGCGGCAACCAGATGGTCCTCGTGGAAATCATTGCCCAAGGGTTCCGGCCCCAGCACCGCCAGCAGCTTGTGGCTTTCGGCACTGGCGGTCTCCAGCAGGTCCATCGCCCCGAACCGGCGCGGGTCGTTGAAGGTGATGCGAGCGCCATTATCCATGTCCAGCACAACATGGTCGTGCTTCTCCGCCTGCGGGTGCTCATGCGCGAACTGGCCCAGCGGGTCACCAGACACCGTCATCCGCCCCGACATGCCCAGATGAATGAGCAGTGTCTCATCAGTGTCCAGGTCCGCCAGAATATACTTCGAACGCCGCCGCAGCCCATTGACCCGCGAACCGGTCAGCCGCTCGGCCATCCGCTCTGGAAACGGCCAGCGCAGATCAGGACGGTTCACAGCCGCATTTGTGATCACCGCCCCCTCCATCGCAGGCGCCAATCCGCGTTTCACCGTCTCGACCTCGGGCAATTCTGGCATTACACCCCTCCTAAACCAACGGGCCGCATTGTGCCTGCCCCACAGCGCCTTATAACAAGGGCGGAATTCAGCAAACGGCAAGCCTCATGAGCGATAGCAGCGACAATACCACCCATTTCGGGTTCGAAACCGTCCGCGAGGAAGACAAGGCCGGCCGCGTGCAGGGGGTCTTCAACTCGGTCGCCTCGAAATACGACATCATGAACGATGTGATGAGCGTCGGCATCCATCGGGTCTGGAAGGACGCGATGATGGACTGGCTGGCGCCGCGACCCGGTCAGCGGCTGCTGGATGTGGCAGGCGGCACCGGCGACATTTCCTTCCGCTTCCTGAAACGCGCAGGGTCCGGCCACTCCACCGTGTTTGATCTCACCCGCCCGATGCTGGAGGAAGGCCGCAAGCGTGCCGAGGCCGAGCAGATGGTGGACAGCCTCGACTGGGTTACCGGCGACGCGATGAAGCTGCCATTCAAGGACAATACATTCGACGTCTACACCATCTCTTTTGGCATCCGGAATGTAACCCGCCCGCAGGAAGCGCTGAACGAAGCCTACCGGGTGCTGCGCCCCGGCGGGCGGCTTATGGTGCTGGAGTTCTCGCAGCTGCCGAACGACGGGCTGCAGAAGCTTTATGACCTCTACAGCTTCAACGTGATCCCGCGCATGGGGCAGATGATTGCCGGCGATTACGACAGCTATCAGTATCTGGTGGAATCGATCCGCAACTTCCCGGATCAGGAAACCTTCCTGGGCATGGTGCGCAAAGCAGGTTTTGGGAACGCCAAATACCGCAACCTGTCGCTGGGCATCGCCGCCCTGCATTCCGGCTGGAAAATCTGATCCATGCGCGGTCCCCACAACATTCTGCGCCTGATCCGCACAGGCGCCACATTCGAGCGCACCGGCGCCATGCATTCAGTGCTGGAGGCATTCGAGGCCCCCAAGCCGCTGCGCATCCTGGCCCGCACCCTGGGCTGGCCGTTCAAATGGCTGGGCTACAAAGGCGACCCGGCAATGCCACCCGAAACCCGGGCTCTGAACGCACTGGGACCGGCCTATATCAAGTTTGGCCAGGTGCTCTCGACCCGGCCCGACGTGGTGGGCAAGGACCTCGCCAGGCAGCTGCGCGTCCTGCAGGACAAGCTGCCGCCATTCTCCCGCGCCGAGGCGCTGGCCGAGGTGGAAAAGGAACTGGGTTGCCCCGCCTCGGAAATCTTCTCCGACTTCAGCGACCCGGTTGCCGCCGCCTCCATCGCCCAGGTCCATCGGGCAACTCTGGCCGAAAGCGGCGAGGAAGTCGCGGTGAAGGTGCTGCGCCCCGGCATCGAACGGGCCTTCAACAAGGACGTCGACGCCTTCTATTTCGCGGCCCGCATCGTCGATCTCTTTGCACCTGGTGCCCGCCGCCTGAAACCCATGGATGTGATCGAACATTTCGACGGCGTTGTGCAAGGGGAATTGGACCTGCGTCTGGAAAGCGCCGCCGCCTCGGAATTTGCCGCTAATACCGTGAATGACGAAGGCTTCCAGCTGCCCGAAATCCGATGGGGCTATTCCGCCAGGCGGGTGATGACAATGGGCTGGGCGGACGGCGTTGCGCTCGGTGACAATGACGCGCTGGATGCAGCCGGCCATGACCGCCGGGTCCTGGCCGACCGGGTGCTGTCGCTGTTTCTGCGCCACGCGCTGCGCGACGGTTTCTTCCACGCTGACATGCACCAGGGCAACCTCAAGGTCGCGGCAAACGGTGACATTATCGCCTATGATTTCGGTATTATGGGCCATATTGATGAGTACACGCGCCGGGTCTACGCCGAGATCCTCTATGGCTTTATCAAACGCGACTACAAACGCGTGGCAGAGGTGCATTTTGAAGCCGGATACGTGCCTGCCAACCGTGATGTAGACGAATTTGCCCGCGCCCTGCGCGCAGTGGGGGAGCCGATCTTCGGCATGAATGCCTCAAACATCTCCATGGGCCGGCTGCTGAACTACCTGTTTGAAGTCACCGAACGTTTCGGCATGGAAACCCGCACCGAGCTGATCCTGCTGCAGCGCACCATGGTAGTGGTCGAAGGCGTCGCCCGCTCGCTGGATCCGCACATCAACATCTGGGAAGCCGCCCAGCCGGTGGTCGAGGACTACATCAAGAAATCAATCGGCCCGCGCGCCGTGGTTTCCGACCTTTTAGACACCGCCAAGGTGATGGCCCGGTTTGGTCCCCGGCTGCCCGCGCTGGTGGAACAGGCGCTGATCGCGCAAGCGGCGCAGAACGGGACACAAAAACGCAGCGCGAACAGCTGGGTAACTCCGGCCGTTCTGGGAGCCGCCGGCGGAGCAAGCCTCTGTGCCGTAGTTGCCTTGCTGCTGTGAGCATACAAAGGCCCTAATGGCTCCAGTCTTCTTTCTGGTGTCAAATACTCCAGGGGTGAGCGCCGCAAGGCGCGAGGGGGCAGCGCCCCCTTCTCTTTCCCTTTCAATTACAACCGCTCGATTGCCAAAGCGATGCCTTGGCCACCGCCGATGCACATGGTGATCAGACCTTTCGATCCGCCGGTCCGCTCCAATTCATAGAGCGTTTTCAATGTGATGATAGCGCCGGTCGCGCCTACCGGATGGCCAAGCGCAATCGCCCCGCCATTCGGGTTTACGGCGGCAGGATCCAGCCCCAGCTCTTTGTTTACCGCCAGCGCCTGCGAGGCAAAGGCCTCATTCGATTCGATCACGTCAAAATCACTGGGTGACAGGCCGGTTTTCTCCAGCAGGCTGCGCACTGCGGGCACCGGGCCGATGCCCATTACTTCCGGCCGCACTCCTGCATGGGCATAGCCCAGAATCCGTGCCTTGGGTTTCAGACCTGCCTTCTCTGCGGCGGAGGCTGTGGCCAGTACCACCGCCGCCGCGCCATCGTTGATTCCGCTGGCATTGCCGGCGGTTACCCGACCGTCTTTCTGGAACACCGCTTTCAGCCCGCCCAGCACATCCAGACTGGTGGCCTTGGGGTGCTCGTCCACTTCAAACGGTACCATGTCGCGCTTGACCTTCACTTCAACCGGCGCGATTTGCGATTTGAAATGCCCGGCCTCGATTGCCGCCGCCGCACGGGCCTGGCTGGTGACGGCAAACTCATCCATCTGGGCGCGCGTAATACCATGCTCATCGGCGACGTTCTCGGCTGTAACCCCCATGTGGCCTGTGCCGAACGGACAGTTCAGTGCGCCCAGCATCATGTCGAGAGACTTTACATCGCCCATCTTCGCCCCCCAGCGGCTTTGCTGGAGGATATAGGGGCTGCGCGACATGTTTTCGGCGCCGCCGGCCAGTGCGAACTCCGCATCACCCATGGCAAGAGATTGAAACGCTGAGATGATTGCCTGCACTCCGGAACCGCAAAGCCGGTTCACGTTCATCGCGGGCACCGTATCAGGCACGCCCGCCTGCATCGCGGCAACCCGGCTCAAGTACATGTCGCGCGGCTCGGTATTGATGATGTGGCCGAACACCACATGACCGATCTGGCCCCCCTCCACTCCCGAGCGCTGCAACGCAGCCTTGGACACGGTGGTCGCCAGATCGATGGGTGCAGTGCCCGCCAAAGCGCCGCCAAACGTTCCGATGGCGGTACGGGCGCCGTCCAGAATCACGATATCAGTCATTGTCTTTCTCCTCACTCCTGCGTTGCCGCCATTATGCGCCCGCAGCATGACCCTGTCTGCCGGGACGTGCCGTCATGGAAACGCGGCGTCACTCCCCCCGAGCACCGCCGCGGCGCACCATTCCGAAAGACCGGAAGATTTGACAAATCCTGCCTAACGGCGCAGAGATTCCGTCATGACGGAAAACACAGACGATATCCTGACCCTGCTGCCCGCCCGCCTGAAAGAGGCCCGCCGCACCCAAGGGCTGAGCCTGGAAGCGGTGGCGAATCTCTCCGGTGTCAGCCGCTCTATGGTAAGCCAGATCGAGCGCGGCGAAAGCTCCCCCACCATTGCAACACTGTGGAACCTCACCCGTGCGCTGCAGGTGGATTTTGCCGGGCTGCTGGAAACAGGAGACATGAAGGACCGGATTGAGGTTCTGCGCGCAACAGATGTGCCCAAGATCGAGAACATGGGCCAAGGCTGCCGGATCCGCATTCTGTCGCCGCCAGAGGACGCCGGCGGGCACGAGGTCTATGATATCCGTTTCGACAAAGGCGGTGCACTGATCAGCCAGCCCCACACCCGCGGTACAGTGGAACAGCTGACCGTTCTAGAGGGCGAAATTGCACTTTCTTCGGGCAATGCCAACAACTTGCTGCAAACAGGCGACACTGCCCGCTATGCCGCTGATGTTGCGCATTCGGTCACCGCTCCCGAGGGGCCGGCGCGGGTGTTTCTTATTGTGAAAACGGCTTGAGGTATGCCCTCAAGCCCGGCTGCACCCTTTGTTTCAATACCAGCCCAGGCATTGGCAGACCTTTCAGACAGGCGGGAGATTTTGGATTTGAGCAAGATCTTTTCAGCTGGACCAGCGTAAACGCACCGGCAAGAAAGCCCCTCTCTCCACCTTTCCGGAACAAAGCCCTTGAAAGACTCACGGCATCGGACCATATGTGGATCGCTAACGTTATTCTTGTCGATCCACTGTCTCCCGCTTTGCGGCGTTTTCAGTCTCTCGATCCAGACCGACTACGCCAGGCTGCCGCACTTCCGCGGGCAGCAAATACTAGGAGACTACGGATATGGCCACCGGCACCGTAAAATGGTTCAACACCACTAAAGGCTTCGGCTTCATCGCACCCGACGGCGGCAGCAAAGATGTGTTCGTGCACATCTCCGCTGTTGAGCGTTCCGGCCTGACCGGCCTGGCGGACAACCAGAAAGTCACTTTCGACATCGAGCCTGGCCGTGACGGCCGCGAGTCGGCTGTGAACCTGGCGCTGGCATAAGCTTTTCAGCTTAGCAGTTCTGAAACGCGGTCCCTGCAAGGGGGCCGCGTTTTTTGTTGCGCCTGCCATTCAGACCGCCTGGCACCATCAGCGCTTGCTCTTCTCATCCCAAAGCGCAGGCTCCCACAGCTCCACCTTGTTGCCTTCCGGGTCCATGATCCAGGCAAAGCGGCCGTTTTCATGGGCGTCAGGCCCTTTCAGAATGGGAATGTCTGCGGCCGTCAGTTGCGCAACCATGCCGTCCATGTCATCAACCCGGTAGTTGATCATGAAGCCCGAGGTACTGGGGTCGAACCAGGTCCCGTCCGGATCAGCAGTGGCCCATACGGTGAGGCCGCCGTCGCGGGCCTTGTCCTCCTGCCAATTGAGGACGGCGCCGCCGAAATCCGCCAGGTCCAGCCCCAGATGGTCGCGGTACCATTCTGCCAACTCCTTGGCGCCGCCGCGCGCCTTGATGAACACCCCGCCGATGCCTGTGACCCGTGCCATGACTGTTTCCTCCCTGTTTTGGGATGAGATAGTCCAGCCGGGTGAAATTTCCGCCCTCACTTCCGGTTTCACGGATTTCTTTCCGCGATACTGAAATCCTGTATTTCGGAAACACGTCCGCTATGATAGACACGCGACTCGAGACACCCAGGGAGTTAGCTCATGTCCAACGCATTTCTGACCGACATCTCCAACACGCTTGCCCAGATCGAGGCTGAGGGGCTGTACAAACGTGAGCGAATGATCACCTCCCCGCAGGGGGGCGAGATTACGGTTGGAGACCGGCAGGTGATCAACCTCTGCGCCAACAACTACCTGGGTCTGGCCGACCACCCTGCCCTGATCAAGGCCGCCAAGGACGCGATGGAGCCGAAAGGGTTCGGCATGGCCTCGGTGCGGTTCATCTGCGGCACCCAGGACATTCACCGGGAGCTGGAGCAACGGCTGGCGAAGTTCCTCGGCAAGGATGACGCGATCCTGTTTGCCGCCTGTTTCGACGCCAATGGCGGGCTGTTCGAGCCGCTCTTGGGGCCGGCGGATGCGATCATTTCCGACAGTCTGAACCATGCGTCGATCATCGACGGGGTGCGTCTGTGCAAGGCCAAGCGCTACCGCTATCTGAACAGCGACATGAACGACCTGGAGGCCTGGCTGAAGCAGGCCCGCGAGGACGGGGCGCGGCATATCATGATTGCGACCGACGGCGTGTTCTCGATGGACGGCTATCTGGCCAAGCTGCCGGAGATCCGGGCGCTGGCGGACAAATATGACGCTGTGGTGATGGTGGATGACTGCCACGCCACCGGCTTCATGGGCGCGACGGGCGCAGGCACGCCGGAGCATTTCGGGGTGGACGTGGACATCCTGACGGGAACCTTGGGCAAGGCACTTGGGGGGGCCATCGGCGGTTATATTGCCGGGCCGCAGCCAGTGATCGACCTGCTGCGGCAGCGGGCGCGGCCCTATTTGTTCTCCAATTCGCTGCCGCCATCGATTGTTGCTGCCGGGCTGGAGGCGATCCGGCTGGTGGAGGAAGGGGATAGCTTGCGGGCGCAGCTGTTCGAGAATGCGCGGTACTGGCGCGCGGGGCTGGAAAAGCTGGGCTTTGACCTGTTGCCGGGTGAGCATCCGATCATCCCGGTGATGCTGGGCGAGGCGCAGCTGGCGCAGGACATGGCGGCCCGGCTGTTTGACGAGGGCGTCTATGTCTCCGGCTTCTTCTTCCCGGTGGTGCCGCGCGGCCAGGCCCGGATCCGCACCCAGATGAATGCGGCGCTGACGCGGGGCGAGCTGGACCGGGCGCTGGAGGCCTTTGGCAAGGCCGGCAAGGAACTGGGGATTGTGTCATGAGCCGGCCCAACACGATGAAGGCGCTGGAGAAGAGCCATCCGCAGGAGGGCCTGTGGATGGTGCAGGCGCCGGTGCCGGAGATCGGCCCGGACGAGGTGCTGATCAAGGTGAAGAAAACCGGCATCTGCGGCACCGACATTCACATCTGGAACTGGGACGAATGGGCATCCCACACCGTCCCGGTGCCGATGATCACCGGCCATGAGTTTGCAGGCGAAATCGTCGAGATCGGGCGCAATGTCACCGATCTGGCGGTGGGTCAGCGCTGCTCCGGCGAGGGGCATCTGATCAAGACGGACTCGCGCCAAAGCCGGGCCGGCAAGTTTCATCTGGACCCCGGCACCCGCGGCATCGGGGTGAATGAGCAGGGCGCCTTTGCCCAGTATCTGAAGCTGCCGGCCTTCAATGTGGTGCCGCTGCCGGAGGATATCCCGGATGAGATCGGCGCCATTTTGGACCCCTTGGGCAATGCGGTGCATACGGCGCTGAGCTTTGATCTACTGGGGGAGGACGTGCTGATCACCGGTGCAGGCCCCATTGGCATCATGGCGGCGGCGGTGGCGAAACATGCCGGCGCGCGCCATGTGGTGATCACCGATATCAACCCGGACCGTCTGAAGCTGGCGGAACATGTGGTGCCGGCAGTGCGCGCGGTGAATGTGGCGCAGGAGGACCTGCAGGACGTGGTGCGCGATTTGGGCCTGAAACAGGGGTTTGACGTCGGGCTGGAGATGTCCGGAAGCCAGGCAGCTCTGGATCAGATGGTCGAGGCACTGGTGATGGGCGGCAAGATTGCCCTGTTGGGCATTCCGCCGGGCAAATCGCCGGTCGACTGGTCGCGCATGGTGTTCAAGGCGATCACCCTCAAGGGCGTCTATGGCCGCGAGATGTTCGAGACCTGGTACAAGATGATCGCGATGCTGCAGAACGGACTGGACGTGAGCCGGGTGATCACCCATCGCTTTGGGGTGGATGATTTCGCCGAAGGCTTTGCGGCGATGAAATCGGGATCCAGCGGCAAGGTGGTGCTGGACTGGAGCTGATAGCCGGTTGAGGGGGCTTTGCCCCCTCGGCCTTGCGGCCTCACCCCCAGAGTATTTTTGACCAGAAAGAAGCGGAAGCGTTCAAGGGATCAGCGGCACCCGCCCCTGGTCCGTAAGCAGCCAGCAATCGCGGCCTTCGAACACGGCGGCGGTGAGCGGGCGACCGTAGCCGGCGCCGCTGTCGAGGTTGACGCGATTGCCGTGATGGCTGGGCCGGTCCACCGGCGTGTGGCCATGCACGATCAGTTTCGGATGCGGGCCGGTGTGGTCGTGAAATGGCTGCCGGATCCAGACCAAATCGTTCTCCTGCTGCTGGGCCAGCGGTACACCGGGACGAATTCCGGCGTGCACAAAGGCAAGGTCCGGCGTTTCGTAAAGGGGCGTGAGGCTGCGCAGGAACTCTGTGTGCCGCGCCGGGATCATCTCTTTGGCCCGGGCATGCAGGTCGTCAAGCCGGGTGCGGTCCTTGAATGTCAGCCCATAGCTGGCCAGGGTTTCAGTGCCGCCGATCCGCTCATGCAGCCAGTGGTAGCCGATCAGAAGATGCGGGTCATGGCGCGGAATGTCCTCCATAAACCATTCAAACATCCGGTCGTGGTTCCCCTTGAGGCAGATCCAGTTACGCCCCTCTTCTTGGCCTGCGATCAACCGTTCGATCACCCCGCGGCTGTCCGGGCCGCGGTCGGTATAGTCGCCGACGAAGACGATGCGGGCACCCGGGCCACCATCAACCTCGATCCGGGCCAAAACCTCCTCCAGCATGGCAAGCTGGCCGTGAATGTCGCCGATCGCGTAAAGGGGGGCGGTCATGGCAAGGTCCTTTGTTAGAAGAGGCCGGATACGAAAACGCCGCCCTTATAACCGGGCGGCGTTCCTGATTGAACCCCTGATTGAACCGGTTACGCAATCAACGTTCAGACGACGTCGAATGCCAGCGGCTTGATCTGGTTGAACAATCCGGTTTCGGCCAGTTTGGCGCGGACCCCGGCGGGCACCTCGTCATCCACATAAAGCAGCGCGATGGCTTCGCCGCCGGCTTCAGAGCGGCCCAGGGTGAAATTGGCGATATTCACATCGCTTTCGCCCAGAGTGTGACCCAGGGTGCCAATGATGCCGGGCACGTCCTCGTTGGTGGTGTACAGCATATGCGCACCGACCTCGGCCTCGATGTTGATACCCTTGATCTGGATGAACCGCGGCTTGCCGTCGGAAAACACGGTGCCCGCTACCGAACGCTCGCGCTTGGAGGTCACTGCGGTCACCTTGACATAGCCGTCGAATGTGCCGGATTTGTCCTGGTTTGTGGTCGAAATCTGGATGCCGCGCTCCTTGGCGACCACCGGAGCGGAGACCATGTTCACCTCGGGGTTGGCGCGTTTCATGATCCCGGCAATAACCGCACAGTTCAGTGCGTCCAGGTTCATCTCCGAAGCGGCACCGTCATAGAGGATGTTGATCGCCTTGATCGGCTCATCCGTCATCTGGCCCACGAAAGAGCCCAGATGATCGGCCAGCTTGATCCAGGGGCCCATGACCTTGGCCTCCTCGGCGGTGACCGAAGGCATGTTGAGCGCGTTTTCCACCGCGCCGGTCAGCAGGTAATTGGACATCTGCTCGGCCACTTGCAGAGCGACATTTTCCTGCGCCTCGGTCGTGGCAGCGCCCAAGTGCGGGGTGCAGACCACGTTGGGCAGGCCGAAGAGGGCGTTTTCCTTGGCCGGTTCCACCGAGAACACGTCGAACGCCGCACCTGCCACATGGCCGGAGGTCAAGAGTTCCGCCAGCGCGCCTTCGTCCACCAGGCCGCCGCGGGCGCAGTTGATGATGCGCACCCCCTTCTTGGTCTTTTCCAGGTTTTCCTTGGACAGGATGTTGCGGGTCTGGTCGGTCAGTGGCACATGCAAGGTGATGAAGTCGGCACGGGCCAGCAGCTCGTCCAGCTCAATCTTTTCGACGCCCATCTGATCGGCCTTCTCAGTGCTCAGATAGGGATCATAAGCCACGACCTTCATCTTGAGGCCGCGGGCGCGGTCGCAGACGATGCCGCCGATATTGCCGGCGCCGATGACGCCCAGTGTCTTGGCGGTCAGTTCGGTGCCCATGAATTTGGACTTTTCCCATTTACCGGCATGAGTGGACGCCGAAGCCTCAGGCAGCTGGCGGGCGGTGGCAAACATCATCGCGATGGCGTGTTCAGCGGTGGTGATCATATTGCCGAAGGGCGTGTTCATCACAATGACGCCACGCTTGGAGGCGGCTTCCTTGTCGATGTTGTCGGTACCGATGCCGGCGCGGCCGATCACCTTGAGGTTTTCGGCGTTTTCCAGGATCTTTTCGGTCACCTTGGTGGCGGAACGGATCGCAAGGCCGTCGTACTGGCCGATGATTTCCGCCAGTTTATCCTTGTCCTTGCCCACGTCGGGCAGGAAATCGACGTCAATGCCGCGGTCGCGGAAGATCTGCACGGCGGCTTCGGACAGTTTATCGGAGATGAGGACTTTGGGAGCCATGTTTGCGGTCCTTTTCATACGGAGGCCTGTGCGGCCTGAAATTGAGAGGTGTCCCACGGATGGGGATCCGGGGCCGGCGCCCCGGAACAGGGCGTGGATCAGGTCGCTTCGGTCTGGAGGGCGATCTCGGCCTCGAAGGCCCATTTAATCCAGGGCATCAGTGCGGCCACGTCGGCAGCCTCCACGGTGCCGCCGCACCAGATGCGCAGGCCCGGAGGCGCGTCGCGGTAGGCGCCGATGTCATAAGCCACACCTTCGGCTTCCAGGCGCTTGGCCACGGCCTTGGCAAAGGCCGCGCCGTCCTGGATGCGTTCGTCAGCGAACTTGAGGCAGACCGAGGTGTTCGAGCGGTATTCCGGCTGCTCAGCCAGAAAGGCAATCCAGGGGTTGTCCTGCACAAAGCTTTGGACCGCGGCCAGGTTGGCGTAGGCGCGTTCGCGCAGGCCTTCCATGCCGCCCACCGAGCGCGCCCAGTCAAGCGCCAGCAGGTAATCCTCCACCGCCAGCATCGAGGGCGTGTTGATGGTGGCGCCCTGGAAGATGCCGTCGATCAGCTTGCCGCCTTTGGTCAGGCGGAAGATCTTGGGCAGCGGCCAGGCGGGGGTGTAGCTTTCCAGCCGTTTGACCGCGCGGGGGGACAGAATGATCATGCCATGCGCCGCTTCGCCGCCCAGCACCTTCTGCCAGGAGAAGGTGGTCACATCCAGCTTGTCCCAGGGCAGGCGCTGCGCAAAGGCTGCCGAGGTGGCGTCGCAGATGGTCAGCCCGTCGCGGTCCGCCGGGATCCAGTTGCCGTTGGGAACCCGCACGCCGGAGGTGGTACCGTTCCAGGTGAAGACAACGTCATTGGTGAAATCGACAGAGGCAAGGTCCACGATCTGGCCGTAATCGGCGGTCTTGACCGTCGCGTTCAGCTTCAGCTGTTTCACGACGTCAGTCACCCAGCCGGAGCCGAAGCTTTCCCAGGCCAGCATTTCAACACCGCGGGCACCCAGCAGGTTCCACATCGCCATTTCCACCGCGCCGGTATCTGACGCAGGGACAATACCGATCTTGTAATCAGCAGGGATGTTCAGAATTTCGCGAGTGCCTTCGATTGCAGCCTTCAGGCGCTCCTTGCCCACCGCAGCGCGGTGCGAGCGGCCCAGCGGGGCGTTGGCCAATTTAGCAACGTCAAAGACAGGAGGTTTGGCGCAGGGGCCAGAAGAAAAACGCGGGTTGGCCGGCCGCGTGACCGGGTGTGCAATAGCCATAAATGCTACCCTTCCAGATAAGCGCCCCTCGTTGGGGAGGGGTGTCCCGCCATCAGAGCTAGGCCGCTGCAGCGCGGCATGCAACAGAAAAGTCGGAGAAATACGGCCATACGAACTCTTTTTGCGACACGTTTTTCCACCATCGGAAACAAGCGCCCTGAATTCACTTCTGGCGGCCTGCCTTACAACGCCCCCTGTTTTCCACAACATCGAGCAGGCTGGCCGATCCAGCGGCGGGCCGTTATGACAAGACGAATCCCGACGAAACGGAGCCTTCCGATGTTTGCTGCCACCCTGCTTTGCAACCCTGCCAGCCCGGTTCTGGAGCCTGCGCTGATCGAATCGCTGCGCAATGCCTGGGGCGGCGGCGAGGCCGTCTGGCTGGCGCCGGGCGCCGCGGCTGAGTTTCCGCTGGCGCAGATGCCGGACAACCGGTGGGACGTCTGGGAAGATCTGCAGAAGCTGGGCGTGGATCTGGTTATTCAGCCCAACGCCGGACGGAAGAAGAAGATGCTGCTGGCCGACATGGATTCCACCATGATTCAGCAAGAGTGCATTGACGAACTGGCAGAGGAAGCGGGCATTGGCGCGCGGGTCAAAGACATCACCGCACGGGCAATGAACGGCGAGCTGGATTTTGAAGGCGCACTGACCGAGCGGGTGGGACTATTGAAAGGGCTGCCGGAAACGGTGATCGCCAAGGTGCTGGCCGAGCGCATCACGCTGATGCCCGGCGGCAAGCATCTGCTGGCCACGATGAAGGCAGAGGGCGCTTATGCGGCGCTGGTGTCCGGCGGCTTCACGGCGTTCACCGCTCAGGTGGCGGCCGAGCTGGGGTTTGATGAAAACCGCGCCAACACGCTGCTGATAAAAGACGGCAAGCTGACCGGAGAGGCAGGCAGGCCGATCCTGGGCCGGGAAGCCAAGGTGGAGGCGCTGGAGCAGATCACCGCCCGGCTGGGGATTGGCGAGGCGGATGTCATTGCGGTCGGCGACGGCGCCAATGATCTGGGGATGCTGACGCGTGCAGGCGCCGGGGTGGCGCTGCATGCCAAGCCTTCGGTTGCGGCGGAATGCGATATCCGCATCAACCACGGCGACCTGACTGCGCTGCTGTATATCCAAGGCTACGGCCAGGACGATTTCAAAGGCTGATCAATCACATGCTGGAAGTGGGGATCGAAACCCTGCTGCTTTTGCTGGCAGCCGGGTTTGTCGCGGGTTTCATTGACGCGGTTGCCGGCGGCGGCGGGCTGGTCACTTTGCCTGTTCTGCTTTTGGCGGGGGCCAGCCCGGTCACGGCCCTGGCGACAAACAAGGTACAGGCGCTGTTCGGGGCCGCCACTGCAGCGGCCAGCTATGCCAAAGCCGGCCACGTTGATCTGAAGTCACAACGCATTCCTGCGCTGATAGCCTTTGCCGCGTCCGTCGCAGGCGCCTTTCTGGTGACCTTCCTGCCCACCGAGTGGATCCGGCTGTTCCTGCCGGTGCTGCTGATTGCCATTGCCATCTTCTTTGCAACCAAGAAAGGTCTGGATGATCTGGACCGGCAGCGCCGCCTGTCGCCAGCCCTGTTTGCTGCAACAATGGTTCCTTTGTGCGGTGCCTATGACGGGCTGCTGGGACCCGGGGCAGGCAGTTTCTACATGCTCGCCTTTGTCTCCATTGCCGGTTACGGCATCCTCAAGGCCACGGCCCATACCAAGCTGTTGAACTTTGCTTCCAATGCGGGCGGCCTCGTTGCCTTTTCCTTTTTTGCCTCCCCCTGGTGGATCACGGGCTTGCTGATGGGATTGGCCCAAATTGCCGGTGCGCGGGCAGGAGCCGGGCTTGCGAAAAGGCAGGGGGCGAAGCTGATCAAACCGCTGCTGGTGATGACCTCAATAACCCTGGCGGCCAAGCTGCTTTGGGATATGCGGTGATTTCCTGACCCGCACCTGCCGCCGCCGGAACCGGCAGCGGACCTTCGAACGCGCGGTTTTGTCTTGCTGTATACGGGCCAATTGCACCCAGATGCCCACTACTATTTTTAACCTGACACTTAATTAACAAAAGTGATAATAATAGATATGATACCGATTCTGAAGTCTTTTGCCGCGCTGTCGGATGAAACCCGTATGTCGATTGTGGACCAGTTGATTGTCAAAGGCGAACTGCCTGCAGGCGATCTGGCACCGGGTGCGGGCATTTCGGCGCCTGCGATCTCGCGCCATCTTAAGGTGCTGCGCGAGGCTGGGCTGGTATCGCAGCGCGCCGATGGCACCAAGCGGCTGTATTCCGCCCGGCCCGAAGGCCTGCAGATGATTGCCGAGTGGACCCAGTCCCGGCGCGCCTTCTGGGAGGGTGGTCTGGACCGGCTGGAGGCGGCTTTACTGGAAGATGATGCCTGATGGAGGAAACCGCATGAGTGATCTGCATCTGCAAAGGGTTTTCCCCGTCAGTCCGGAAAAACTGTTCGCCTGGGTGACCACCCCGGACAAGCTGCTGAAATGGTGGGGCCCAGAGGGGGTGCATATCCCGGAACATGATCTGGACCTGAGCCGCACCGGCCCTTGGTTTTCCGTCATGCAGAACAGTGACGGCCAACAGTTCCATGTCTCCGGCCAGGTAACCCATGTGGATGTGCCGAAGTCCGTCGGCTTCACGTGGGCCTGGCACGACGAGAACGGAAACCGCGGCGCCGAAAGCCATGTGACCTTTACAATTGCTGCCACAGAAAACGGCGCCATGCTGCTGATTGACCACCGTGATCTGGACGGCAGCGAGATCGCATCGCGCCACGAACAGGGCTGGACTTCGACCCTGCGCAAGCTGGAGGCGCAACTGGCCGAAAACCCCTGAACAGGAATTCATCGCAACCAAGGGAGAAAACCAATGCCACAGTTCATTTTTGCCTATCACGGCGGCAAGAAGCCCGAGAGCGAAGCAGAAGGCGCCAAGGAAATGGAGGCCTGGAAAAACTGGATGGGGGCGATGGGAGATGCGCTGAAGGTTCCGGGCGCGCCGGTTGGCCTCTCCAAAACAGTCAGCGCCGGAGGGGTCGTGGACAATGGCGGCGCCAATCCGCTTTCGGGCTACACGGTGGTCGAAGCGGCCGACCAGGATGCTGCCTGCGAAATGGCCAAGGGCTGCCCGATGGTGGTGAGCGGCAACGGTTCGGTCGAAGTGGCCGAGATCATAGACATGGAAATGTAGGCTGCATGCCCCGGGGCCGGCCCGGGGCATCTGTTTTCAGAACAGCAGTTCGGCTGCCGGGCGGATGGATCCACACTCCAGCCCGCGGCGGCTGTAGAGTGCCTTGTTCATGTATTTGCGGGTTTCCGGATGCTCCGCCTCCAGCACGCCAAGGCTGACCATCAGCGCCGCTATCGCGCATTCGCTGGCGCGGGTGGCGCCGTCAGTGATTTTCACGGCCACACCCATTTTCTGCTCGGGCAGGATGGCGATGAACACCGCCTCGGCGCCGGTCTTGATCGCCACCTTGCCGCCCATGGCCCGCATCAGGTTGGTGCAGCAGCGGGTTTCGCCTGCAACCAATTCAGGATACGCCGTCATTGCCGCGACCAGCTGCTGCGCCGCTTGCGATGCGCGGTCGGAACGGTCTGCGGCGCTGGCAAACCAGGCCATGGACCGCGCGAGGCCAGTTACGGTGGTGGCAAAATTCGGTGCTGAGCAGCCGTCGATGCCATAGCCGGGGCTGTCCTGCCCGGTGGTTTCCTCAAACGCTGCCAGGCAGGCCTGCTGCACCGGGTGGTCGACTTCGATGTACTCGGCCCCTGCCCCCAGATACTGGGTCAGGGTCAGAAAGCCTGCGTGTTTGCCGGAGCAATTGTTGTGCACCTGGCAGGGACTGTTGTCGGTCTTGATCAGCTCATTGCGGGCCGGGATGTCATCCGGCAATTGCGAGCCGCAGCGGAAGTCGTCATCGCCAAGGCCCAGCTGATCCAGCCAGCTGTTCACCCGGTCTGTATGGATGTGCGCACCATTGTGGGAGGCGCAGGCCAGGGCCAGCTGTTCAGACGTCAGACCATAGCGCGCAGCGGCGCCGGAGGTGATCAGCGGCAGCGCCTGGATCATCTTGGCCGAGCTGCGCGGGTAGATCACCGCATCCGGGTCCCCCCAGCTGCGCACCACCTTGCCCGTGTCATCACAAATGACGGCATGCCCCAAATGCAGGCTCTCCAGCAGCGGGCCGCGCCAGACTTCGGCCATGGGCACAGGTTTCGGCATAATGTCTCCCCTCATGTTTCCGTGCGGTTTTCTGGGCGAAATCCTGCCAAAACGCACTTTCGCCCGTGGTGCTAGTTACGTTAGTGTGCTTGTGTAGCGCAAGCGAGGGGATCGGGATCAGACGGCGGTTGAAACGCTGCGGACCCTTTGTTTGGTATTTGAGGTTTAGAGAACAGTCTTGGAGTCGGGACAAATGGCATTGAAACTCGCCCGCGTGGCTGCGGGCCTGTGTCTGGCAGCATTGGCAACCACCGCATCTGCGCAAGCAACGTCGAATAATCGCGTTGCAGCCAAGGTGGACTGGAGCGTCTTTGAAGGCGACAATCCGAATGAATGCTGGGGGGTTTCCGCACCAAAGGAAACCGTGAACACCCGCGACGGCCGCGTCGTGGCGGTGCGCCGCAGCGAGATCCAGCTGTTTGTCACCTTCCGCAGCAGCGACAGCCCCAAGGGCGAAGTCAGCTTTACCGGCGGCTACCCGTTTGCGCCGGGATCCACTGTGAACATGGCCATCGGCGAGTCCGAGTTCGAGCTGTTCACAGAGGGCGAATGGGCCTGGCCGGCCACACCTGCGGATGATGCCAAGATTGTCACCGCCATGAAGCGCGGCGCCAATGCGGTACTGACCGCGCGGTCGGCCCGTGGCACCCAAACCAAGGACAGCTTCTCGCTGCTGGGTTTCACGGCAGCCTTGGAAGATGCGGAAAAGCGCTGCAGCAAGTAACGTCCGGCGCTTAGCGAAAACACACCAAACCCCGGCCTGTGCCGGGGTTTTCTTGCTTGAGGTCCGCAAGCGGCGTAGCATGGGAAGCAGGAGGTGCTTGCCATGCCGAACTCAGCCAGTCTCCCGTGCGCTTGCCTTGCAGTTGCGCTGCTTTTCCCGCCCGCTTTTGCCAATCCGGCGCTGGAATGCAGCGCGGGAAGCCGTGAGGAAATCGGTTCCTGCGTGGCGGACGATGAAGAAGGAGTGGAAGCTGCACTGCTCAAAGCGCTGGAAGCGGCAATGATCGCCGCTGCAGAGCGCGACAACACCAATGGCGGGACTGCGGTTGAAGCTGCGCTGATGCAGAGCCAAACCGCATGGGAAGCCTTCCGGGGGGCGCATTGCGCCTTTGCCGGCGAAGCCCATGCAGTGCGTGAAGACGCCGGAATTGCAACCCGGGCCTGCTGGACGACCCTGGGGCGCGCCCGGGTTGAGGAGCTGGTACGGTTTTCCAAATAGGCACGGGCCAGGTTGCGGCCTGAACATTGTGCCCAAGGATTCCTTTTGATCTTCCGCGGGAATCCTATATAGAGCCGCATCCGCCCACCAGCACCGAGGCTAAAGCCAATGACCGCCAGCGCGCCGATTACCCAGGACGTATTGACCCTGCCCCGCAAGGATCCCGAAGGCGGCAAGATCAATCTTGTCGGCCTCACCCGCGAGCGCATGCGCGAGGTGTTGATCGAACACGGCACACCGGAAAAACAGGCCAAGATGCGTGTCGGACAGATCTGGCAGTGGATCTACCAGTGGGGCAAGCGCGACTTCGCGGATATGACCAACTTGGCCAAAGCCTACCGTGCAGATCTGGCAGACACTTTCGAAGTCCGCATTCCGGAAGTGGTGAGCAAGCAGGTCTCCACCGATGGCACCCGCAAGTATCTGGTACGGATCGCCGGCGGGCATGAAGTCGAAGTGGTCTATATCCCAGAAGACGGCCGCGGCACGCTGTGCATTTCCTCGCAGGTGGGCTGCACGCTGACCTGCTCTTTCTGCCATACCGGCACCCAGAAGCTGGTGCGCAACCTGACCCCGGCTGAAATTGTCGGCCAGGTGATGATGGCACGCGACGATCTGGAGGAATGGCCGGTACCCGGCGCGCCCAAGGACGAGACCCGCCTGCTCAGCAACATCGTGCTGATGGGCATGGGCGAGCCGCTCTACAACTTCGATAACGTTCGCGACGCGATGAAGATTGCGATGGACCCGGAAGGCATCTCGCTGTCCCGCCGCCGGATCACGCTGTCGACCTCAGGCGTGGTGCCGGAGATTGCCCGCACCGCGGAAGAAATCGGCTGTCTGCTGGCGATATCCTTCCACGCCACCACCAACGAGATCCGCGACAAGCTGGTGCCGATCAACAAGCGCTGGAATATTGACGAGCTGCTGCAAGCTCTTGCGGATTACCCCAAAGTGTCGAACTCCGAGCGGATCACATTTGAATATGTGATGCTGGACGGGGTCAATGACACCGACGAGGACGCGCACCGGCTGATCGAGCACATCAAGCGCTACAACATCCCGGCCAAGATCAACCTGATCCCGTTCAACGAATGGCCCGGCAGCCCCTACAGGCGGTCCTCGAACAACCGAATCCACGCCTTTGCCAATATCGTCTATCAGGCCGGTTATGCCTCGCCGATCCGCAAGACCCGCGGCGACGACATCATGGCCGCCTGCGGCCAGCTGAAATCGGCGACCGAGCGCGCCCGCAAAAGCCGCAAGCAGATTGAGGCCGAAGCAGGGTTGAAGTAACCCCGCTCCGGCCCCGGTGCGGCAGGGTCCCCGGCTGCCGTATCAGGTAAACAGGAAGTGGTCCTCGGTGAGCGTGCCGGTATAGCCGGTCAACTCGATCTGGTGACTGCCGAAAAATCCGATCAGGGTGCTGCCATTTTCCTGTGTAATGGTCAGATCGCTGAAATCTTCCACTGAGGTGTCAAAGAATTCGATCCGGTCATCGCCTTTGCCGAAATCCGTGATGACTTCGTCTTCCCAATAATCGGCAGAGACAAACACAAAGACATCTGCGTGTTTGCCCCCCGTCAAAATGTCAGATCCTTCGCCGCCGACAAGGCGGTCTTTGCCGTTGCCGCCGATCAGCCTGTCGTCCCCTTGGCCGCCGAAAAGCGTGTCCCTGCCGCCATTTCCTTTCAGGAAATCGTCTTCACCATAGGCGCCTGAATAGTCGGTCTCATCCAAACCGCCGATCAGGACGTCCGCCCCCTTGCCGCCCGCTAGCCTGTCTTCGCCATAACCCCCGGTAAGACTGTCAGCGCCGCCGCCGCCGAACAGGCGGTCATCCGCTTCGCGGCCGATGACGGTATCTTCGCCGCCCTTGGCATAAATCTTGGTATCCTGTCCGGTCGCCAATACAGTTTCTGCACGGCTGCTGGCCTTGATCACCACGTCGCCCGCCGTGTTGACGTAAGCTCTCCATCCTGCGGTTCCGCCGGTATCGCCATAAATATGGGTCAGAGCTTGCACATCGAATGTGCCCAGTTCCGTGACGCTGTACCCGGCATAGTTATAGGTCATCACGGTGTGTTCCTGATCGTCCAGGTGGTCCGCCAGCGTATTGTCACCGTCATGCGGATGTTCAAGACCCAGGGCATGGCCGATCTCGTGCAGCACCGTTTCATAGCCATAGGATCCCGGTGCCATATCAGTGCTCTCAATCGCCAGCTCCCCCTCATTGGTAGAGTAGGCGTTGGACCAGGCAAGATCCGCCCAGCCTGCAGCAGAGCCGCCGTTGTAGCCAAAGGCGTTGATCATTGCCGGGCCGTCCGTTTCGACAAACAGCAAGCCGGACGCCTCTTCAAACTCCGCAAGAGCCAGGCGGAAATAGTCGCGCTGCGTGCTGTTGAAGGACCAATAGCTGCTGGCGCCATAAGGGTCGTCAGCCACATTCCCCAAGTCGCCGCTTTCGACAAAGCTGTATGTCACCACAGTTTGAGTGCCAAGATCAGCCAGGCTGTTCCAGCGGAGGCTGTTGTTCGATGTATAGGCTAAAAGCGCCGTGTAATCTGAAACTTCGGGCATCAACGGTCTCCACTATCCTGTCAACGGTAAGTTTTTGTTTGTAAATGTGGCCAAGTTTGGCCCGCTTCTGGCCTGAGGCCGAGCGAAGAAATGACAATTTGCTGCAATTGGCAAATTACTGCGCGAAAACCGTCTGATGAAGTCCGGTTTCCCGCCGGTTCACCCGCCCGCGTCGCCGCAGCATCACCACGTCTGAGAGCTGTTGCACAAGAGCCGCACTCCAGGACGCAGGCCAACCCGCCGTATTCTTTTCACAATACAGCTCAAATTCCGCCGCTTGCCGGGAACAGTTTCCAAAACGCAGACAATTCATTTTCAGAAGGACTCACAGATGGCTCCAATGGAACGCAAGACTGCCCCGATTGACCCCAGCGTGCTGGACCTGATCCGCAGCGAACGGGAAAAGGCTCTTAGTCCGCGGGAATGGCAGTTCCGCCTGCGCGGGTATGGCTATTCTATAAAAACCGTAGAAGGTGCTCAGATCCTCACCCGTCTGACAACCGGTGACGAGGTTGGCAGGCTGCCGCCGGAATTTGCTTGATCACGGCAACAGCTGCTTTGCTTACGGCGCTTAGCGCTCGCGTCCGGGCAGGCTGTCGCGCGGCGGCGCAGGCTCCCAATTTTCGATGATCTCCACCGCCTCTTGGGCGGTGTCGACCACGCGGAACAGGTCCAGATCCTGATCCGAAATGGTGCCGGCATCAGCCAGCGCCTCCCAATTGATGATCTTGTCCCAGAACGCCTTGCCGAACAGCAGGAACGGCACCCGCTCCATGCGGCCGGTCTGAATCAGTGTCAGGCTCTCGAACAGTTCGTCCAGGGTGCCAAAGCCGCCGGGGAACACGGTGATCGCCCGCGCTCGCATCAGGAAATGCATTTTGCGGATCGCGAAGTAGTGGAAATTGAAGCTGAGGTCCGGCGTTACATAGCCGTTGGGCGCCTGTTCATGCGGCAACACGATCGACAGGCCAATGGACTGGCCGCCCGCGTCCAGCGCACCGCGGTTGCCCGCCTCCATCACACCAGGGCCGCCACCGGTCACAATTACATTCTGACGGCCACCGCTCTGCTTCGACTTTTCGGTCATCAGCCGGGCGAACTCGCGCGCCTCATCATAGAAATGCGACAGATCCGCCAGTGTCTGGGTGCGCGCCTGATCCTTGTGCTTGGGATCCGGGATCCGGGCGCCACCGAACATCACGATGGTGCTTTCGATGCCATGCTCGTTCAGCATCAGCTCCGGTTTCAGCAGCTCCAGCTGCAGCCGCACCGGCCGCAGCTCCTCCCGGCACAGAAACTCTTCATCGGCAAAGGCAAGCCGGTAGGCAGGCGCCTGGGTCTGAGGGGTGGCGGGCACATGTTCGGCCCGGTCCCGGTCGGAATGGGCATCGCGGAATCGGCTGTGGCGGTCTTCGGTCATAGAAAATCCCAGATTAATCAACAGGACTCCCTTTGTAGCCGCCCTTGGCCGTTAGCGCCAATCAAGAATGCAACAACGCGCCGTAGCGCTTGCACACGGCAGCGGCGCGGATAAGGTTCCCGCGCAGCAGGCAGGGAGATCGGCGCATGAACTGGCAGAATGAAATCAGGAACGCAGCAGAACGCGTTGCCCCCCATGTGCAGCAGACCCCGGTGATGCAGGCACAGGGCTTCAGCCTGGACTTCCCGGTGGAGCTGAAGCTAGAACACATGCAGCACACCGGCAGCTTTAAGGCCCGTGGTGCTTTCAACACCTTGCTGAGCCAGCCTGTGCCCCTGGCCGGATTGGTGGCAGCTTCCGGCGGCAACCACGGCGCCGCCGCGGCCTATGCCGCGCATCAGCTCGGGCACAAAGCCCGGATCTATGTGCCCGAGATGGCCGGCCCGGCCAAGATTTCTCTGATCGAACGCACCGGAGCAGATCTGCAGGTGGTGCCCGGTGCCTATGCCAACGCACTGGAGCAAGCCCAGGCCTACGAGGCAGAGACCGGAGCCATGCAAGTCCATGCCTATGATGCGCCCGCGACTGTTGCGGGCCAGGGCACCTGCTTTGCCGAATGGCAGACCCAAGGCCTTGAGGCGGATACTCTGCTGATCGCCGTGGGCGGTGGCGGGCTGATTGCTGGCGCAATGGCCTGGTTCCACGGCGCAAAGAAGATCGTGGCGGTGGAGCCGGAAACCTCCTGCGCGCTGCATGCGGCCTTGCAAGCCCGCCAGCCTGTGGATGTGGAAGTTTCCGGCGTGGCGGCCAACGCCCTTGGTGCCAAACGCATTGGCGCTATCTGTTTCGAGTTTGCCTCGGCACAAGACCTGGCATCGGTGACCGTGCCGGACAGCGCCATCACCGCGGCGCAGACGGCGCTCTGGCGCGAGCGGCGGATCCTGGTGGAGCCCGCCGGCGCCACCGCCCTGGCGGCGCTGATGTGCGGCGCCTACCGCCCTGCCCCCGGCGAGCGGGTGGCGGTGTTGATCTGCGGCGGCAACATCGCCCCGGACCCGCTGGGATAATCCTTGCGGGCTGACCCCGGCGCGGGTATCGCCGTGGCATGTCCGCAACCATTGCCGATACGATATATCACGCCTTAAGCGAGCGCATCATCACCGGCAGCCTGCCTGCCGGCGAAAAACTGCGCCAGGACCATATCGCGCGCGAGTTTGACGCCAGCCACGTCCCGGTGCGCGAAGCGCTCCTGCGACTGGAGGCGCATGGCCTCGCCCAATCCGAACCCCGCCGCGGCACACGGGTAAGCGCCCTGAATCCTGCTGAGATCCGCGAAGTGATCGAAATGCGGGTGGCGCTGGAGGTGCTGGCCCTCACCCACGCCTTTGCCCGCCTGACCCCTGAGGACATCGAGACGGCCGAGGCCGCCCGCCTCGCCTGCGACGCGGCGGAAGACATGGCCAGCTGGGAACGCCTGAACCGCGCCTTTCACCGGGTGATCCTGGCGCCTTGCGCGATGCCGCGGCTGCTGGCCTCGATTGACGATCTGCACATCGCCGCCGCCCGGCATCTGTTCGCCAACTGGCAGCACCAGTGGACCCGCCGGGTGGATGCCGACCACGCCGCCATTGTCAGCGCGATGACCCGCCGCGATCCCGCCGCCGCCTGCGAAATCCTGCGCCGCCACCTGCGCCGGGTACGCTGACTGCAGGCAAAACGCCGTGCAGGGCGGCAATTTGGACGCAATCCGGACATGACCTGCGGTCAGATTGCCGTTATGTAACCCCGAATCTAACGGATGCCGGAGGAACCCCCATGTCCAACGCCCAGCTGGAAGCAGCAATCGAAGCCGCCTGGGAGGCGCGCGACACCATCACCCCCGCCACCACCGGCGAACAGCGTGAAGCCATTGAGGACACCTTGAACGCGCTGGACTCCGGCGCGCTGCGGGTGGCCGAAAAGCTGGACAGCGGCGACTGGCACGTGAACCAGTGGGCCAAGAAGGCGGTGCTGCTGGGCTTCCGCATCAAGGACATGGAAATCCAAGAAGGCGGCCCGCAGGCCGGCGGCTGGTGGGACAAGGTCGACAGCAAGTTTGCCGGCTGGGGCGAAGCTGACTGGAAATCCGCAGGCTTCCGCGCGGTGCCGAACTGCGTTGTCCGAAAATCCGCCTATATCGCCCCCGGCGCGGTGCTGATGCCCTCCTTCGTGAACCTGGGCGCCTATGTCGGCGAAGGCACCATGGTCGACACCTGGGCCACCGTCGGCTCCTGCGCGCAAATCGGCAAGAACGTGCACCTGTCCGGCGGTGTCGGTATCGGCGGCGTGCTGGAACCAATGCAGGCTGGCCCCACCATCATCGAAGACAACTGCTTCATCGGTGCCCGTTCGGAAGTGGTCGAAGGCTGCATCGTGCGCGAAGGCTCTGTTCTGGGCATGGGCGTGTTCATCGGCAAATCGACCAAGATCGTCGACCGCGAGACCGGTGAAGTCACCTATGGCGAAGTGCCGCCCTATTCAGTTGTGGTCGCAGGCTCGATGCCGTCGAAGAACAACATCAGCCTCTACTGCGCGGTCATCGTGAAGCGGGTTGATGAGAAGACCCGCTCCAAGACCGGCATCAATGAGCTGCTGCGCGATTGATCCGCACTGCAGCGCTAAATCTTGAAACGCGCCCCTGGCCGGGCGCGTTTTTCTTTTGCCTCCGGCAGCTGGGGCTTTGCCTCAGGCCCCAGGATATTTGAAGCCAGAAGAAGGCTGGATCCCCGTTCTTCCGGCCCGGAAGCATCCCGAGGTGAGGCTACCCGGCCGAGGGGCAGCGCCCCTCCTGCGCAAAATCCTTGCCGTGCAATAAGCACGCCGCTAATAGTAATACATCTACACATAAGAGAGTCAGATGCAGACAATATTCGCTCAGCGCGCCCGCCTGCCCCAAGGGTGGGCAGAGAACCTCCGGCTGACAGTTGAGGCTGGGCGGATCACGTCTCTGGAAACGGATGCCCGGCCGCAAACCGGGGATGCGCGGGCGGACGTGCTGCTGCCGTCTCTGGGCAATCTGCATTCTCACAGCTTCCAGCGCGCAATGGCCGGCATGACTGAGTACCGCGCAGCGGGCAAGGACAGTTTCTGGACCTGGCGCGAGCTGATGTACCGGTTCGTTGACCGCATCACCCCGGAGCAATACGAGGCTATCGCTGCGCTGGTTTTTATGGAAATGCTGGAAGCCGGTTATGCCTCGGTTGGCGAATTTCACTATGTCCATCACCAACTGGGCGGGCCCCGTTTTGCATCACTGACAGAACTCAGCGAGCGGGTCTTTGCCGCCGCCGGCCAGACCGGCATCGGTCTCACCCATCTGCCGGTGCTTTACAGCTACGGCGGCGCTGATAAGCAAGACCTGAATGGCGGCCAGCAACGGTTTGGCAATTCGGTAGCCGAATTCTCTGAACTGGTCACCCGCGCCCGCGAAATTTCGGCGCGAAACCTGCCGGCAGACGCTTGTGTCGGCATTGCTCCGCACTCGCTGCGCGCCACTTGCCCCGAAGATCTGGCCGAAGTGCTGCAGATCCAAGAAGGACGGCCTGTGCATATCCATATCGCTGAGCAGCCCAAAGAAGTTGCCGATATCAGCGCTTGGCTGGGCGCAAGGCCCGTTGAATGGCTGCTGGACAACGCTCAGGTTGACGACAAATGGTGCCTGATCCATGCGACCCATATGACCAGCGCCGAGACCGTGGGCATGGCACAATCCGGCGCCGTAGCAGGGCTGTGCCCGATCACCGAGGCAAACCTGGGCGACGGCCCGTTCAACGGGGTGGAGTATCTGGCGCACGATGGTGCGTTTGGGGTGGGATCAGACTCTAACGTGCGGATTTCGCTGCCGGAGGAGCTGCGCACACTGGAGTATTCTCAGCGTCTGCGCGACTTGGCACGCAATGTTCTGGTGCCGGGTGAGGGCTCGGTTGGCGAGACTCTGTATCTGGGTGCTGCCAAGGGCGGGGCGCAGGCCCTTGGGCGCGATGCAGGTCGGATCAAGGAAGGCGCTCTGGCGGATCTGGTGGCGATTGACAGCAGTGTTCCTGCGCTCTGCGCGCTGAAGCCGGAGCAGATGCTGGACGGGCTGTGCTTTGCGGCGGGCGACGATACTGTGACCGACGTCTGGAGCGCCGGCCGCCATGTGGTGAAGCAGGGCTGCCATATCGCCCGCGACAGTGTGGTTGCCGGATACCAGACCGCGATCAAAGACTTGCTAAACAGTCTCTAGACAGGCGAAAACTGCACTTGGATGACTGCGCCGCCATTGGAAACCGTTCCGATGGCGGCACTCTCCGTCAAGATCCCTTCGCCAGGATCAAAGCGGCCTGTGCCTGTGATCTGCAGACTGCCGGCGACAACAAACAGCGCGTGTTGTCCTTTGACTGTAGAAACCTTGCCCTCCCGCAGGATACAAGCACCGACCGTGACCAATGCCGGTTCATAGATCACGTTGAACGCGGTGCAGGGACCGTTCCGAAGGCGGCAGCACAGATCCAAGCTGCCTTCGAACGCAAGCGGTTCCAATGGCCGAGCCTCCAGTGTTGTCCCGCTATTTGACAAAACATGACCTGCCCCCTCGGTTATGCAGTGTATGCGGGCCAGGCCGGGAAACGCGGAAAACGGGCCGTCCTGCGAGATCTCTGCTAAGCTGAGGCGCCAGACCATCCGGCCGCCTTCTGCGTGCGACGCCAGTTCACGGGTCACACCGCTGCCGTTCTTCCAGGGAACCGGTTGGGCAGTTTGGGCGGAGAAGCGCATTGGCATGTCCCTTTGGCGTTGTAGTAGGCTTAGACATAAAACCCGAAGGCAAAAGACCACAAGCCCTCCGCTTGCTGCCCCTCCAGTCTGCGCGTCATCTCTATTTGATTGACCACCCCCTGCCCCGGGGCTATGGCGGCGGCATGGAAAAGAAGAAACCCTCCCGCCAGCAAGTCTATACCCTGCTTGTCCAGATCGGACGCAAAGACGGGGACGGCCTGCCCGACGGTGCCACCGGTGCAGCGCTGATGATCTATGCCTCCGGCGTGGATGAGGCCGAGGCGGTGCGCGAAACCGTGGCGATCCTCAAGCAGGCCGATACCGCGCCGCTGGATGTGACCGGCTACGGCACGCTGGAAGAGCGTGAAGCCGAAGGCCATGAGATCGGCGATGAGGAACGCGCATTAATGCAGCGGGCGCTGGAGGAAAACGCAGTGATCGTCGCCCAGATGACCCCGTTCTTTGACGGTGAGGAGCCGGTTTTCCACTAGCCCCGCAGGTCAGTTCTGGCTGCCGAACCATTTGCGGTAGAGGGCGTCATAGCTGCCGTCCTCCTGCATAGCCAGCAGCGCCTGGTTGACCTCTTCCACCAGCGGCGAGCCGGCCGGGAACACCAGCCCGTAATTCTCGCGCAGGAACGGCTGACCGATGGTGTGGCCGTATTGATGACCGCCTTGCTGTACATAGAAATTCAGCACCGGCGCATCAAAAACCAGCGCCGTCACCTCACCAGCTTCAAAGGCGCCCAGCATCTCATCCAGACCGTTAAAGGCGGAATAGTCGATTTCGCGCCGGTCAAGGAACCCCGCAGCGGTCGACCCGCCAATGGTTCCCACGGATCTGCCATACAGATCATTCACCGAGTTCACCGAGCCGCTGATTGCCTCCACCGTCATCACCGCAGTGATTTTGGCGACAAAGACCGAGACGATGAACAGCGAAGATACCACCAGCACCACACCGAACATCCGGCCCACCGGTGTGCGCGGCACCCGTTCTTCGAATCCGCCGTTCACCACCAGGTTCAGCGCCCACCAGAAGGAGGGGAACCAGGCCTCGTTCAAAGGACGGTCGAAATAGGGCTGGGCGCGGCGCTCGAAAACCCACATCAGCATACCGCCGCCGAACAGCAGCAGGAATGCAATGCCGATGGCGGCAGCCAGATCCCAGGACAACAACGCCCGCACCAGGGACGGCTGGCGGATTTCATCGGCCTGCACCATGATCTGCAGCCCGCTTTCAAAGATCGGATGGCTGAAATCCATCGCGATTTCGCGCGATGCGGTGATCGAGATGTTGGCGGCGGCCAGATCCGCCGCGCCGCCGCGCACCCCGTCCAGCATCTCCGCAAAGCTGTTCGTACGATTGACGCGGTACTCCCAATTCAGCCGCCCCGCCAGGATTTTCAGAAGCTCCAGCGAGAAGCCCGTGTCACGCCCCTCCTCCACCATCGAAAACGGCGGCCGGGTGACAGTGTTGACTGTCAGCACCTGCGCAGACAGCAATTGCCCCCAGATCAGGAACAGGGCGGCGATGGTCAGGCGAAGATACAGCACGGAAACGCTCGGGTCAGGCCTCTGGGACGGTTTCAACGTCCTTAGGCGGTTCCCCTTTTTCACGCAAGCGCCTTGGCAGCAGAGGCCGGATTCGAAGCTGCGGATGTGTCAGGCGGTCCTCTGCTGGGCCAGCACTGCGGCGTCAAAGGCCCGCAGCACCGGGAACTTCGGCTGCCGGTGCTCGGGCAAGGCCGCGGCGCCCAGCGGCGCCAAAAGGCTGGCAGCCAGACGCTGGGGGTCGCGCCGCAGGCGGCCCAGGAACAGGCTTTCTGTCATGGCGCCCGCGGCCAGCAGCGGCTCATGATCCGGCAGCACCGCCTGGCGGTAAGTGATCAGCGGCGCACCTGACGCGCCTGGCAAGGCGGTGCCGGTCCCCAGCAGATTGCCGGCCGGCACCAGAACCGCAGGCTGGCCGAACAGATACTCCACCTCCGAGCCGGACAGCACCAGTCGCTGGAACGGTGCCGCGTGAATATCCCGCTGCAGCCCGAAATAGGGCGCCCTGAGCCGCACCGGCGCAAAAGAGCCCAGCGCAGGCACCTGGCGTTCAACCACATGCAAGACCGGCACCGCCTCACCGCTGCTGGTCAGAACCAGATCGCCCCGCTGCAGACCGTTCAGCGCACGGTAGCCTTCGGGTGTGGCAATGGGAGTGGACGGCAGCAGCGCCGGGGCCGGACCCGCGGGCTCAATACTGCTGGATAGCGCCAGATAGTCCACCGAAGGCGCCACGTAGCCCAGCGGTCCGGCCAGCGCCTGCAGGTCCCGCAACCGCCAGGGCTTGGGTTCAGGCAGGGCGGCAATCTGCATCTGGCTGCCGTCCGGCCGCTCCAATGTCAGCCGCCCCGTGCGGGCAGGCGCGTCCCAGGCATAGATCAGCCGCAGCCTGCCAGTGCGCCCCAGGCTGGTTGGATTCAACGTCTGGTGCAGCACGGCACCGTTTTGCTCCAGCACAAAGCTTAAGCCGCCGCCCGGTACCGCCTGCAATGCCAGCTGCAACGGCCAATTGCCGCCTTGAGAGTAGAGCAGCAGCGGCTCTGGCCGCGCGCTTTCAGGCAGGTGGAATTCCAGCATCATGGTGCCGCGCACCAGCAAGCAATCGCCGTCAGTTATTCCCGCCGTCAGCAGCGCTTGCGGGCCGCTCCAGTTGCGCCCGCCGCCAAAGACCGCAAACCAACCCACCTGCGTCAGGCCGCCTGGATCGCGGCCAGCAGCCGCCCTTCATATGCTTTCAGCGCAGGCCGCGCCGCCGCGCTGTAACCCGCGCCGGTTTCCGGATCCAATTCCGGGAACAGCGCGCAGATCTCCTCTGCCACCGGCCGTTCGAACAGGTTGACGATCTGCGGGCCGGGCAAAAAGCTTTCAGTGGCCAGGCCTTCAGAATAGATCACCTGATGGCGGTCGAACATCAGATGCACATAGGTGACCTCGCCGCCTGGACAGCGGGCCACACTGCTCCCGTTAATCAGATCCTTGGCTGCCACCAGCACCTCTTCTTCGCCAAAGAACAGCTCGGCATGAGCCCCGCGCACCAGCACCCGGTGCTGCGGCGACACCAGCAGTTCACCATGCCGGCCAAACGTGTCCGCGGCAATGCGGATCGGCGCGAAATCATCTTCCGCCGCCACAGATCGTCCGCCAGTCCAGCACAGCACCTGCGCACCGTCGTCCCGAGTTTCCACCAGATCGCCAGGCATCAATTCCTCTACCGGCACCTCCCCATAAGGCGTCCGGATCCGGGTGCCCGCCACGAAACAGGGGATCGAGCTGGCATTGACAAAACCGGTATCGGAATTGACGCCATTGGTCACCTGATAGGTGAAATTGAAGTCTTCGACGTCGCCGTCGCCAACCAGTGTCAGCGTGCCATCCGCGTTCAGCTGCACCTCCTGGCCGGTGTTAAGTGTCACCACCGAACCGGCCGTGACTTCGGTGCCGTTGACATGCGTGATGGTCAGCGTGCCGCCGGACTGGTTCACGTCATTGGCCAGCACATCGATAGTCTTGCTGTTGTCAGGCGCCACAAAGACATTGTCGGTCATCGCCACCAGATCAGTCTGCACCGAATCTGCGGCAATCAGCAGGTTACTGTCGTAGCGGCTGTCGCTCACATCCGCGATGCCGATGCGGATGTCGTTCACCTCACCGGGATTAACGCGCATCGTGAGCGTCATGGTCAGGGTAAGCCCGTCCATCTCGGTGTTGAAATCGTCGCCTGCGTTATCGAGATACAGGTTCTCGTTGATAGAGGAACTGATGTTGCTGGGGTTGGCCTGTCCGTTGCCGACCTCCATCAGCACCTGCTCGCCGTTGACCCAGACTGCGACCACGTCCTGATAGACCGAATTCTGAAATTCCGGGAATTCCTCGGAGGAAAAGACGAATTGCATCGTCATCACATCTGAATCGGGGATGAAACTCACATCCAGGTAGGAGGCATCATAAGTATTGGTGCCAGCTGCGGCATTGAAATCCGCGTTGTTGCTTTCGCCAGGCGTGTTGGTCGATGTCTGGGTGGAGCGGTTGGGATCCCCGCCGGAGCGGGTGAAATGGCTGGCCCGCCCGGTCGACAGGATTATGCCGGAATCGCCGGGTGTTGCGCCCGGCGCCAGGGAATCGCCGCCGGAATAGATCGCCGAAGACTGGCTCCACCCCGAATAGGACGCCCCAACAACCGTGGCGCCATCGCCGAAAATGGTCTGCGCCATCTGCGTTGCAGAGGCGTTCGTCTGATAACTGAGTTCAGCGCCTGTTGCCATGATCTGCCCACCTCTTGCCTGTCAGAGGCCGGACAAACGAGAGAGACAGACTTGCGCCTGCCGTCAATCACAGTGGCGCCGCGGCTGCGCGCAGCTTGCTCCTGCTTGCCTTTGCGGCCCTTGTTGCTCGTTTGGTTGCCCTGCCTCGGGTCATTATTAACAAAGCCTTAACATAAAATTTTATGTGAGTCAGACTGGCGCGGATGCATCTGCAAAACCGCAGCTTTTGCGCCACAACCCTTGCCGCAGCGGTGAATTGCACCGCACCCCGATCCGCGCTAGGCCTGTGCGCACCCGAATTTCAGGAGCCATCCCATGCCGCAGACCGATCCCGCCCGCCTGACTGCCGACCTGATCCGCTGCCCGTCGGTGACGCCCGAGGAAGGCGGCGCGCTGGTGCTGCTGGAGAAACTGCTGAGCGGTGCAGGTTTTGAGTGCACCCGAACTGACCGAGGCGAGGTCAGCAACCTGTTTGCCCGTTGGGGCGCCAAAGGACACGTCAAGACCTTCGGCTTCAACGGCCACACTGATGTGGTGCCGCTGGGGGATGAGACCTCCTGGACCATGCCGCCCTTTGGCGCCGAGGAGAAAGACGGGCTCATGTACGGCCGCGGCGCCACTGACATGAAATCGGGGGTTGCCGCCTTTGCCGCTGCCGCGATTGATTTTGTGCGGAATTCACCGCCGGACGGCGCCATCATCCTGACCATCACCGGCGACGAGGAAGGCGATGCAGTGGACGGCACCACCGCGTTGCTGGATTACATGGGCCGCGAGGATGAGCAGATGTCCGTTTGCCTGGTGGGCGAACCGACATGCCCCAACGAGATGGGCGAGATGATCAAGATCGGCCGCCGCGGCTCATTGACCGCCTGGTTCACCATCACCGGCGTGCAGGGGCATTCGGCCTATCCGCACCGCGCCAACAACCCGCTGAACGCGATGGCACGGCTGATGGACCGGCTGGCCAGCCACAAGCTGGACCAGGGCACCGATCATTTCGACGCCTCGACACTGGCGGTCGTCACCATCGACACCGGCAACCCGGCCACCAATGTGATCCCGGCGCAGGCGGCCTCTACCGTCAATATCCGATTCAACGATTCTCATACGGGCGCCGGGGTGACCGAGTGGCTGCGAGGGGAGGCGGACAGGGCGGCCGCAGAATTCGGCGTGGAAATCGGGATGAAGGTCAAGATCTCCGGCGAAAGCTTCATCACTCCGCCCGGCGCGCTGTCGGATCTGGTCGCGGCTGCTGTTGAAGCGGAAACCGGCAGAAAACCGGACCTGTCGACCACGGGCGGCACCTCGGATGCGCGGTTTGTGAAAAATCACTGCCCGGTGGTGGAGTTCGGACTGGTCGGCAAAACCATGCATCAGGTGGATGAACGGGTGGAAGTGACACAGATTCACCAGCTGAAAGCGATCTACGCCCGCATCCTGCAGGACTATTTTGCATGACCCTGAGTATCTCCGTCACGGACGACCTGGCGGCCTGTTTCGCCCTGCGCGATCGCGTCTTTGTCGTGGAACAGGGCGTGCCGGCGGCACTGGATCGTGACGCGCTGGATGCCTCTGCCACCCACCTTCTGGCCGTTCAGGACGCAACCCCGGTGGGGACAGCGCGGATTGTATTCAACGATGACACCGCCAAGATCGGCCGGGTCTGTGTGCTGCCCTCCACCCGCGGCACCGGGCTTGGCGCCAAGCTGATCAAGGCGGCGGTGGACACTGCGCGGGCGCACCCGGGCATAGCCAGGGCCAAGCTGGGCGCGCAAGTCCATGCCATCGGGTTCTATGAAAAGCTCGGCTTTACCGTCCTTGGCCCGGTCTATGACGACGCCGGCATCGATCACCGTGACATGGTGCATGATTTCACGTGAAACCTTCTCTGGTGATCATGCTCAAGGAGCCGCGCCCGGGGCGGGTCAAGACCCGCCTGGGCCGCGGCATTGGCAAAATCCCCGCTACCTGGTGGTTCCGCCACCAATCCGCCCGGCTGATCCGCTCGTTGCGGGATCCGCGCTGGCAGATCGTGCTGGCGGTGGCACCGGACCGGGCGGTGGCGTCGCGGGTCTGGCCCGCTGCCCTGCCCCGCCTGCCGCAAGGCCGCGGCGATCTGGGACAGCGCATGAAACGGATGCTGCAATCCACCCCCGGTCCAGCGTGCCTGATCGGCGCCGATATTCCCGGCATCACCCCCGCCCATATCGCCCGCGCTTTCGCTGCGCTTGGTGATCACGACGCTGTCTTTGGCCCTGCCGATGACGGCGGCTATTGGCTGGCGGGCGCCAAACATCCCTCCCGCCTGCCCCATGACCTGTTCGGAAATGTCCGCTGGTCCAGCGAACATGCCCTTGCCGATACCCTGAAAACCCTGCCCGGACACCGTATCGCGCTGACCGACACCCTGCGCGACGTCGACACCGCTGCCGATCTGCCCCGCCGCTAAGCTGTGCTTTTCACAATGACGCCGACCCCGCGCCGTGATACGCGGGAACTATGAGCCGTATTCCCTCCAAGGCCGAAATCCTCGACTGGATCTCCGCCAACCCGACCCATACTTCCAAGCGCGACATCGCCAAGGCCTTTGGCATCAAAGGCGCCGACCGCATCGACCTCAAGCGGATCCTCAAAGAGCTGGAGGGTGAGGGCCACTTGCAAAAGCGCAAGAAGACTTACCGCGACCCGGACCAGCTGCCTCCTGTGACGATGCTGCAGGTAAAGGCGCCGGACGCGGATGGCGATCTCTACGGACGCCCGCTGGAATGGCATGGCGAAGGGGTGGAGCCGGTCATTCTGGTCCTCCCCCGCGCCTCAGACCCGGCCCTGGGCGAAGGCGACAAGATCCTGGTCAAACTGCAGCTGGTGCCGGATCAGGACCACAACTACGAGGCCCGGCTGATCCGCCGCATCGGCAGCAATCCGAAACGGGTTCTGGGCATCTTCCGCGCCGGTTCCGAAGGCGGGCGGATTGTGCCGATCGACAAGGCCGCGTCCAGCGAATGGATGGTGGCCCCGGATGCCATCAAAGGCGCCAAGGACGGCGAGCTGGTCGAAGCCGAACAAGCAGGCCCCAAGGGCCGCATGGGTCTGCCGCGCGCGCGGATCGTGGAACGGCTGGGCGATCCTGCCGCGCCCAAGGCTGTGTCGCTGATCGCCATTCATCAGCATGGCATCCCTGACCATTTCCCCGACCCGGTCATGGCTGAGGCAGATGCCGCCAAACCGATGGGCCTCAAGGGCCGCGAAGACCTGCGCGAATTGCCCTTGGTCACCATTGACCCGGCCGATGCCCGCGATCATGACGACGCCTGTTATGCCCATGCCGACGACGACCCTGAAAACCCGGGCGGCCATGTGATCTGGGTGGCGATTGCCGATGTTGCCGCTTATGTGCGCCCCGGTTCCGCCCTGGACCGCGAGGCCCGCAAACGCGGCAACTCCAGCTATTTCCCCGACCGGGTGGTGCCGATGCTGCCGGACCGGCTGTCGGGCGATTTGTGCTCGCTGCATGAAGGCGTGCCGCGCGCCTGTATCGCGGTGCGGATGCAAGTGGACGCCGATGGCAACAAGATCGGCCATCGCTTTGTGCGCGGGCTGATGCGCTCCGCCGCCTCGCTGCATTACGGCGAGGTCCAGGACGCGATGGACGGCACTCCGAACGAAAAAACCGCGCCCTTTGTGGAAGATGTGATCAAGCCGCTTTACGCCGCATATCAGGCTCTAAAAAGAGCGCGTGCGGTACGGGAACCCCTGGACTTGGACCTGCCAGAGCGCAAAATCATCTTGGATGACGCTGGTCAGGTCACCTCGGTTGCCTTCCGCGACCGTCTGGATGCGCACAAGCTGATTGAGGAGTTCATGATCCTCGCCAATGTCGCCGCGGCCGAGACGCTAATCAAAAAGCGCTCGCCGCTGCTGTTCCGGGTGCATGAGGAACCGGCGCAGGAAAAGCTGGAAGCCTTGCGTGAAACCGCCCGTGCAGCGGGATTGAATCTGGCCAAGGGCCAGGTGCTGCAAACCCGGCATCTGAACGCGCTGCTGAATGGCGCGGCGGGGACCGATGAGGCGGAGCTGATCAACATCTCCACCCTGCGGTCGATGCAGCAGGCCTATTACAACCCGGAGAACTTTGGCCATTTCGGCCTGGCACTCAAGAACTACGCGCATTTCACCTCGCCGATCCGGCGCTACGCGGATCTGATCGTGCACCGCTCGCTGGTCTCCTCGCATGGCTGGGGGGACGATGGGCTGGACGAGGCCCAGATCGAACGGCTGGAAGAAACCGCCACCCATATCTCTGACACTGAACGGCGCTCGATGATTGCCGAGCGGGATACGACAGACCGTTATTTGGCATCCTATCTCAGCGAACGGGTCGGCAATGAATTCCAGGGGCGGATCAGCGGTATTGCCCGGTTCGGGGCCTTTGTGAAACTGGATGAAACCGGCGCGGACGGGCTGGTGCCGGTACGCTCGATCGGGCGCGAGTTCTTTCATTTCGACGCCCAAGCGGGGACGCTGATGGGGGCCGATACCGGCATGACCCTGGCTATCGGCCAGCGGGTGACAGTGCGGCTTGTTCAGGCAGCGCCGGTGACCGGCGGGCTGGAGCTGGAACTGCTGGCGATTGAAAACCTGGAACTGCCCAAGGGCGGCGGATCCCGCAAAGGCGGACGGCGCAGCCCGGCAGGCCGCACCGTGAAGCGCAAAGCAGCAAAGTCCAAGCACAAGGCCGCCAAAGTAAAACGCAAAGTTGAGCGCAAACGCCGGGATTAAGCAACTGTCCCCGTGGGGACAGCCTGGTATTTTGTCAGGCCGGAATTTCCAGCGGTGGCCGGATACGGTAGGTCAGCGCCCGTTTGATCAGCCAGCCATGGCGAATGGGTTCGACCTCTGCCGGATCGTTGAACAGGACTGCGCGTGTGCCCTCGAACCGGTCCCACGCCGGGAAAGCGCTGGCAAACTCCGGGATTAGCCGGCTTTGGCAATGCACAAACAACGCAAAGCGCGCGCCCTTGGGCACCCCCAGCCGGATGGTGGATCCAGTCTTGCACTCCGGCGTGAGATAGGAGGGCTGGCCCCAGCGCAAGGCCTCCTCGACCTGGCCGGCCTCCGGTGTTTCAGCGGCAATATCAAAAATCAGCTGCCGGAGCCGCAGCAGCCCCTTCCGCGCCAAGGGATCAGAGACCGCAAAGGCGGCCTTGATCTCTGGAGTTGCAAAGGCAGGTTTCATGGCAACGGCACCGTCTCAAACACACGGTCAACATAGGGCTGCAGTACCGTATCGTCGAGGATGCGGCTGACCAGCGCGGTGCGGACAGGTGTTGTCCCCATCGCCTGCAACATGGAGGCCACACTGAAATCGGCACTGGAGATCTGGGCGCCAAACAGGAAATCCTGCCCTTTCAGCAAATCGGCGAGGGCCCGCAGATCCTGGTGCAGACGCTGGTTCCTTTCAGTCTCATTGAAACGCGCGGTGCCTTGAAACATCAGGCCGTTGTGCACCGAGCGGCGGATTGCGCCAGTCACCGGGCGGCGTATCAGCGCAGGGATTTCCTGAAAGTAACTGTCACGGATCGTGGGCCAGACCGCATCATTGTCCCAGCGGTCGCGCACCACGTGGAAATAGAGCGTATCTTCTGCCATGCGGATCAGCATCTGCGCCTGGGCCCGGTCCCGTGTGCCAAGGGCGGAATCAAAGTCAGCCCCCTGCTGCTCCAGCCAGGCGCGGATTGCATTGCTGTCCGGGACCAGCCCGCCTGGCGTGCGCAGCACCGGCAGCTTGCGATGCGGCATCTTGCGGGGATCGTTCAGGTCTTCACGGATCCAGCTTTGGCCGGAGAAGGCCAATAGTAGAGCCGCTTTTACGCAGAAAGGGCTGAGGCTGAAGACCGGACCGTTGTTGGGATAGGTAAGAAGGGTGAGCATGGGGATATCCTGTCGTTTCGGGTTGCGGACAGCCTAGATCTGCATAGTGACAAAAATTGTCATCAGGCGTAGAGAGAATGGGCTATGTCCCGAACCCACCGCCTTTTCCATTTGATGCAGGCCCTGCGCCTGGGGCCCGGCCCGCATACCGCGGCACGGCTGGGCGAGGAATTGGGAGTATCCGCCCGCAGCATTCACCGTGATATTGCCACGCTGCGCGAAATGGGGGCGGTGATCGACGGCGAGGCGGGTTATGGGTTTACCCTGATCGAGGACAATGCGCTGCCGCCGATGGGATTCCGCGACACCGAGCTGGAGGCGCTGGTCCTCGGGCTGCGCGAAGTTGAACAAATCGGCGATCCCGAGCTTGCCACCGCGGCCTCGGAAGCCTTGCGCAAACTGCAGGCACGGCTGCCGCCGCGGCAAGCCCACCGGCTGCGCCACGCGGTGCTGGCACCCTACCGGTTCGACCGGCCCATCCCGCCCGCGATTTCGGCGCAGGAGCTGCGGCAAGCGACTTGGGACGAAGTGGAAGTCCGCTTTGGCTACACCGATGGGCACGGTGCGGTGACCGAGCGGCAGGTGAAGCCGCTGAGCGTGGTCTATTTCGACCGCTCGACCGTGCTGATTGCCTGGTGCTGCCTGCGCGAGGCGATACGCGTGTTCCGGCTGGACCGGATGCAGGCTCTGGTGGTCACAGGGCAAAGCTTCCGTCCGCACCGGGTGCCGATGCTGCGGGACGCGCTGGAGCAGTTCCGCCAGGAACACCGGCAGGCGGCCCGCCGCACATGCAATGACTGACCTCTTTACCCGGACGGCGCCGCCGCTAGACTGGTGATGAGCAGTGAAAATGAGGTGCATCATGCGCAAATGGGTTGCAGCGTCCCTGGTAGCAGGCGGCGCCATGGCGGCAGAAGCCGCACCGGACAGTTCCCTGAGGCCCGCCCAGAGGCCAGGGTTGCTTGCACAAGAGGTGCAGGCTGAAGCGATTCAATTGGCTGCAGCCACAGCCATGAGACCAGCGGCAAGGCCGACCGCCGCCATCCAAGAGCCTGAGCTTGCCGCTGCTGACCTGAATTTCCAAGGCTGGATCAGAGCGTTCCAAAACCGTGCCAAAGCGCAGGGCGTCAGCGCACCGGTGCTGGACAGTGCCTTTGCCGGGGTCAGTTATGATCCGGAGGTGGTCCGCCGGGACCGCAACCAGTCGGAATTCACCAAGACGATCTGGGATTATCTGGACAGTGCCGCCTCTGAACTGCGGGTGAAGAACGGTAAGGCGGCGCTGCAGGCACAGCGCGCCCGGCTGGATCAAATCGAAGCAACCTATGGCGTCGAGAAAGAGATCGTGGTGGCGGTCTGGGGGCTGGAAAGCAGCTATGGCACTTTCCGCGGGAAGATGGATGTGATCCGTTCCTTGGCAACACTGGCCTTTGACGGGCGCCGCGGTGCGTTTTTCGAAGGGCAGCTGGTGGCCGCGCTGAAAATCCTTCAAGCCGGCGATGTTGCCGCCCGCAAGATGACCGGCAGCTGGGCTGGCGCGATGGGGCACACTCAGTTCATCCCGACTTCCTATCTGGATTACGCGGTGGATTTCACCGGCGACGGCAAGCGCGACATCTGGTCGGACAATCCGGCCGATGCGCTGGCGTCGACCGCGGCTTACCTTAAGAAATTCGGCTGGGTAAAGGGACAGCCTTGGGGTGTGGAAGTGTCCCTGCCCGAAGGATTTGACTATACTCTGGCGGATCGGGAGATCGAAAAATCATCTTCGGACTGGGCTGCGCTTGGCATCAAGGGGCTGGACGGGCGCCCGGTTGCCGATCACGGACCCGCAGCGATCCTGTTGCCCGCGGGCAGTGCCGGAGCGGCCTTTATGATATTTGGGAATTTCGCCGTCCTGGAACGCTACAACACCGCAGATGCCTATGTGATCGGCGTCGGCCATCTGGCTGACCGGATCAAGGGCGGTGCGCCGATCCAGGGCAGCTGGCCGCGCAGCGACCGCGCGCTGACCCTGTCCGAACGGGAAGAGATGCAGCAGCGGCTGACCCGTGCGGGTTTTGATACCGAGGGCATTGATGGCAAAATCGGACCAAAGACCATCGGCGCGGTGCGCGACTATCAGGCCGCCAAAGGATTGACGCCGGACGGCTATGCGTCCCTGCATTTGTTGCAAGAACTGCGGTGATCACGTCTTGAGGGGGCCAGCCCCCTCTTTGCCTTACGGCGAGGAGAATAAAAAAGGCCCCGGTTCGGGGCCTTTTTTATTTTATTCTATGTCCTGATCAGCTGGGCGACATGCCGCGCAAACGCTCGGAGCGGCGGCGCAGCATTTCCACCGTAGCCAGCAGCATGATGGAAATCGCCACCAGCAATGTTGCCACAGCCAGGATGGTCGGCGAGATCTGCTCACGCAAGCCGATGAACATCTGCCAGGGCAATGTCTTCTGCCCGGCTGAACCAACAAAGAGCACGACGACGACCTCGTCAAAAGACGTGATGAAGGCAAACAGACCGCCCGAAATCACCCCTGGCAGGATCAGCGGCATTTGCACCCTGAAGAAGGTGGTCACCGGATCCGCACCCATATTGGCAGCGGCGCGGGTGAGGGAACGGTCGAAGCCGACCAGGGTTGCGGTCACCGTGATGATCACAAACGGGATGCCCAGTGCAGCATGGGCGAGCACCACACCAACGTAGGTCCCCTGCAGGCCAATACGGCTGTAGAAGAAGTACATGCCCGCCGCGGAGATGATCAGCGGCACGATCATGGGCGAAATCAGGATCGCCATGATCGCCCGGCGGAACGGTACATGCGGCTGGCTGAGGCCGATGGCGGCGAGCGTGCCGAAGGTGACCGAAACAATGGTCGCCATCGGCGCGATCTTCAGCGAATTCCACATCGCAGACTGCCAGGAGTCGTTGCTGAAGAAGTCGCGGTAGTGCTTCAGCGAGTAGCCTTCGGGATCCAGCCGCAGCATCTCCGGTGTGAAGGTGAAGAAGTCCTGCGCATTAAAGCTGAGCGGGATGATCACCACGATCGGCGCGATCAGGAAAAAGAACACCAATCCGCAGATGACCCGAAAGGAATAGTACCAGGCACGCTGGCCGGTGGTTGCATAAGGAGGAAGTGCGCTCATGTCCGTTATCCCAGCTTCACGTTATCGATGCCGACGATCTTGTCGTAGACCCAGTAGAGAGCCAGAACGACCGCCAGAAGGATTGCGCCCAGTGCCGCGCCCAGACCCCAGTTGCCCGACGTCGAGATGTGGTAGGCGATCAGGTTCGAAATAAAGGTGCCTTTGGTGCCGCCGACCAGGGCCGGAGTGATGTAGTAGCCAACAGCCAGGATGAAGACGAGGATCGATCCGGCACCGATGCCCGGCACGGTCTGCGGGAAGTAGACCCGCCAGAACGCAGTCCAGTCGGTTGCCCCGAGGGATTTGGCGGCGCGCAAGTAAGACGGGTTGATGGTCTGCATCACCGAATACATCGGCAGGATCATGAAGGGCAGCAGGATGTGGGTCATCGCAATAATGGTGCCCAGCTCGTTGTTGATAAGAACCAATCGGTTGGCATCATCCACCAGCCCGATCCAGACCAGCGTATCGTTGATAACACCCTGCTGCTGCAGCAGGATTTTCCAGGCGGAGGTCCGCACCAGGAGCGATGTCCAGAACGGCAGCAAGACCAGAATCATTAGCAAGTTTGCCTGGCGCGTGGGGAGGTTCGCCAGGATCCAGGCAACCGGGTACCCCAGCATGATGCAGCTGAAGGTGATGATCAGGGACATCCGCATGGTGCGGATCAGCATGGTGTTGTAGATCCGCTCATTCTCGGGACGAACCTCGGGGCCTTCAGCCCCCAACCGCATATCGACCGCGTTCAGGAAATAGCCGGACGTGAAAGTACCGGAATACGTCTTGATCGTCCGCCAAAGCTCGACATCACCCCAGCCGTCGTTAAGTTCGATGAGTTTTTCACGGAAAGGACCGTCGTTTGCGATATCCCAATTCTTAACCTTGCGGCCGGACTTCCGGAACACAGACGAGAGACCCGGATTTTCATAGTTCAGACGCTTGGCAACTTTGGTGTGGGTCTTCACGTTTGCCGCCTCTTTAAGGTCGGCGGCCAAAGCGGCAAAAGCAGCCTCTTCTGGCAGTTGTCCCGATGCGGGGTCCCAGTCTGCCAGAACTTCAACCGTGCGGGGCAGTGTATCCTGGACGATCCGGTTCTCGACCGAACGGAACAGCATGTCCGCAACCGGGAGGATGAATGTCACAAGGATGAACAGCAAGAGCGGCGCGATCAGCAGCAGTGCGCGCAGCTTCTGCATGCGCAGCGCACGCGCCAGGCTGCGCTTCAGCGGCCTGCCGTCGGCCGCCAGCACCGGGCCGGATTGGGTAATATCACTCATTGGGTTCCCCGTCGGGTCTTTATTTTTTTGGGCAGGGGGCCTGTTTCGTTCAGGCCCCCTGCAGTATCTCGGATACGGTCAGATTACTTGGCCAGCCAAGCCTGGAACTTGCCGTTCAGGTCATCGCGGTTGTCTGCCCACCATTCGTAGTCATAGACATGGACGTTGCCTGCATTGGCCGGATCAGTCGGCATATGCGGGGCCATGTCGATACCCAGTTCAGCGTGCTTGCCAACCAGCGGCGCCGAGGAGGCACGGGCCGGACCATAGGAGATGTAGGCGGCCTGATCGGCCAGACGCTGTGTGTCGGTGGCGAACTTCAGGAAGTCCATCACGCGCGCCTTGCGGTCTGCAGGCAGACCAGCCGGGATAACCCAGCCATCCAGGTCAAAGGACTGCATGTCCCAAAGCATGCCGATCGGCTGACCCTGTTCAGCGATTGCCGAGAACAGGCGGCCGTTGAAGGTCGAGCCCATGACAACTTCGCCGTCGGCCAGCAGCTGCGGAGTTTCCGCACCGGCAGTCCACCAGACCACCTGGTCCTTGATGGTGTCGAGCTTGGCCAACGCACGCTCCACACCTTCGTCGGTGCCCAGAACGTCGTAGATTTCGTCCTTGGCCACGCCATCGCAGTAGAGCGACCATTCCATGTTGTCGATCGGGCGCTTCTGCAGCGAGCGCTTGCCCGGGTACTTTTCGGTATCAAAGATTGCGCAGACAGTTTCCGGCTTGTCGATCAGGTCGGTGCGGTAGCCGAATGTCGTCGAATAGACGATCTGCGGCACAAAGCAGTCGCTGACGATCAGGTCACCGAAGTCTTCGGAAGCTGGGGAGCCATCGGGCGCCGCTGCCAGATCTTCGTCATGGTTGATTTCTTCGGCCAGGCCTTCGTCGCACAGGCGCATGGAGTCGGAGGCAACGGCGTCCACCAAGTCCCAGGTCACATTGCCGGCTTCGTTCATGGCGCGGATCTTGGCCACAGCTTCAGCAGAGCTTTCGTCCCAGATCACCTTAACGCCGGGGTTAGCAGCCAGATAGGGTTCCACATAGGCTTTTTGCTGGCTGGCCTGATAGGCACCGCCCCAGGATACCAGTGTCAGCTCATTGGCCATTTCTTCGGCAAAGGCCGAAGGGGCGCAAAGCGCAGTGGTCACCGCCAGTGCAGACAGTTTGCTGAGTTTCATAGAGAGTCTCTCCTTGTTGAAATTCACAGATGTGAGTTCCCCCGGTCGTTCGTCCGCCGGGGGTTTGCGCGTGCGGATCAGGCGTCCAGCGCGCGGCAGTCTTCCGGCAGCCAGCCGATTTCAATCTGCTGACCGGGCTGAAGACGGACTTGGTCCGGGGCATTTCGGGTCTTGATGATAAACTCATCATTGCCGGCCACCCGCAGACGGGTGCGGAAGATGTCGCCCATATAGATGAACTCCAGCACTTCCGCCTTGAGCGTATGAACACCTTCCTGCAGGCGTTCCTTGTTGTATTCCACCCGCTCGGGGCGGATCGACACGCGGGTGCGCTCGCCGGGACGGGATACGTTGACCGGCTTGCAGTCGATCAGTTCGCCATCATCAAGCTGCACCAGGGCAATGCCGTTGTTGATTTCCTTGACGGTGCCTTCCAGCGTGTTGTTCTCGCCGATGAATTGGGCAACAAAGCTGTTATCCGGGCTTTCATACAACTGGTCCGGCGGCGCGATCTGCTGAATGCGGCCATCGTCGAACACGGCGACACGGTCCGACATTGTCAGTGCTTCGGTCTGGTCGTGGGTCACGTAGACCACGGTGATGCCCAGGCTGTGCGCCAGATGGGTGATTTCGAACTGCATCTTTTCGCGCAGCTGCTTATCAAGCGCGCCCAGCGGCTCGTCCATCAGAACCAGTTCCGGTTCAAACACCAGCGCGCGGGCCAGGGCGACCCGCTGTTGCTGACCGCCAGAAAGCTGCGACGGGCGGCGGCCGCCAAAGGCGCCCATTTCGACCATGTCCAGCGCGCGCTTCACCTTGGCTTCGCGCTCGGATTTGCCCATCTTGCGGACTTCCAGCGGGAACGAGAGGTTTTCCGCAATCGTCATGTGCGGGAACAGCGCATAGTTCTGGAACACCATGCCGATGCCCCGCTTGTGTGGCGGAATGTTGTTGATTGATGTTCCGCCCAGGCGAATGTCGCCATGAGTGGCGGTTTCAAATCCCGCCAGCATCATCAGGCAGGTTGTCTTGCCCGAACCGGACGGGCCAAGCATTGTCAGAAACTCGCCCCTGGGCATGGTGAGGTTGAGGTCTTTGACAACGAGATTTTCGCCATCATAGCTCTTTTGGACGCGTTCGAATTCAACGAACGCATCGACGTTTGACGCATCAGCCAAAGCAGGCTCCCCGTAGTTTTGTCATTCTGGCAGATTTGCTCTGCACTTATTCGAAGTTAATCACACCGAAGCTATCAAGCGCTAGGTATGAAAAAAATATTCTTTCCATGGCGAGTGTACGAAATTCGTACTTCGGCCGCTCCCCAAGAAGAAATGAACACCCTTAGGGAACCCTAGTCCTGATCGGGCATGCAGCATCGGACTTTTTGCGACGCAGTTCGGACATTTTGCGCCGCGCCCTGCAAAACACCAGCCTAAAAACGACCTTTTCAATCCTTCTACCGAAGAAAACGGCCCGGCAACAGTGTTGCCGGGCCGTGATGAGTCGCGGTGGGAACCGGCACCATTGCGGTGCCCGGGAGGAGAATCAGGCGCTGTGCAGCAAGTCCTGCGCCTTCAGTTCCGCATAGCATTCATCCAGGGATTTGGAGGCGCGTTCGATCAGAACGTCGATTTCCGCGGGCGTGATCACAAGCGGCGGCGAAATGATCATCCGGTCCCCGACATGACGCATCACCAGGTTGTTGGCAAAGCAGCGCTCGCGGCAGATATAGCCGACAGTACCCGCCTCCGCGGCAAAACCCGCGCGGGTCTCCTTGTTCGGGGTCAGCGCGATTGAGCCCATCATGCCGGCGATCCTGGCCTCTCCCACCAGCGGATGATCCGCCAGCGCTTCCCATTTTTCTTTGAGGTACGGCGCGGCCACATCGCGCACATGGCCGAGGATGTTCTCCTCCTCCATGATGCGCAGATTTTCCAACGCGACAGCCGCCGCCACCGGATGGCCGGAATAGGTGTAGCCGTGGTTGAACTCATCCCCGGCAATCACTGACGCCACCTCGTCGCTGACAATCGAGCCGCCGATCGGCGAATAACCAGAGCTGAGACCCTTGGCGATCGTCATGATGTCAGGGCGGATGTTCAGGGTCTCGCTGCCAAACCAGTTGCCGGTGCGCCCGAATCCGCAGATTACCTCGTCCGCGATCAGCAGGATTTCATATTTGTCGCAGATGCGCTGGATTTCCGGCCAGTAGCTGTCCGGCGGCACAATCACCCCGCCGGCGCCCTGCACCGGCTCGGCAATAAAGGCGGCAACGCGGTCTTCGCCCAGTTCCAGAATCGCCTCTTCCAGCTCGCGTGCGCGCTGCAGACCGAATTCCTCCGGCGGCATGTCGCCGCCTTCGGCCCACCAATGCGGCTGGTTAATGTGGTGGATATCCGGGATCGGCATGCCGCCCTGGGCGTGCATACCGCTCATCCCGCCCAAGGAGCCGCTGCCGACCGAGGAACCGTGATAAGCATTCTTGCGGCTGATGATGACCGATTTCGTCGGTTTGCCTTTCAGCGCCCAGTAATGGCGCACCATGCGGATGTTGGTGTCGTTGGCCTCGGAGCCGGAACCGGCAAAGAACACATTGTTCAGATCGCCCGGCGCCAGTTCGGCAATCTTGGCGGCCAGCGCAATGGCCGGCACATGGGTGGTCTGGAAGAAGGTGTTGTAATAGGGCAGCTCGCGCATCTGGCGGGCGGCCACCTCGGCCAGCTCATCCCGGCCATAGCCAATGTTGACGCACCACAGGCCCGCCATCGCATCAAGGATCCGGTTCCCCTCGCTGTCGGTCAGATGCACGCCATCGGCGCGGGTAATGATGCGCGCACCCTTCTGCGACAGTTCGCCATTGGCGGTGAACGGGTGCATGTGATGGGCGGCGTCCAGCGCCTGCAGCTCGGCCGTCGGCATGTGATTGGTGATAACGGTCATGGGACTCGCTCCTGAGAATGACTGATTGGCACCAGAATATGATCAAATTCTCAAGTGTCAATCGAATCAGTTCGCGGCCTGCAGCCCCTGAACCACATGCTCCATGCCCTCGCAGACGTCCCGTTCCATCGCCAAAGCGGCCATTTCCGCGTCCTGCCGCCGCAGCGCGTCTAGGATGTCCTTGTGGCGGTCCGGAAAGCTTTGAGTGCCAAGCCGCCCGCTGACCACCCGCAACGAGGGGCCGAAGCGCAGCCACAGCCGGTCGGCAATGTCGCTGAGAATGGGCGCATCCGCATGAGAGTAAAGCGCGGTATGAAAGCTGTAGTTTTGCACCAGATACCCCGCCACATCGCCGGTCGATATGGCCTTGTCCAGCGCAGTATCGATGGCCACCAGCTGCTCAATACTTGTCGCGGCAATGCGCAGAGTCGCACGCCGTGCAAGCTCGCACTCTATTGTTTTTCTGGCAAAAATAAGCTCTTCAAGGTCACCGGGCCCCAACAAGGGCACCGATACGCGGCGGTTGCCCTGGAACACCAGCGCCCCGTCTGAAATCAGCCGCCTGATTGCCTCGCGGACAGGTGTCATGCCGGCCCCCAGCGTTTCCACCAGTCCTTGGATCGTCACCGCCTGCCCGGGCACCAGCTCGCCGAACAGAATCTGCGACCTGAGCGTCTGATAGACGATCTCATGCGCGGGCAGTTTTGCAGGGCTCTCATGCGCCGCAACGGGTGGTGAAGTGGTCTCGGTCACCTGGGGTTTTCCTCCTCGGTTTTGGCCAGCTTGCACCATCCGGAGCCAAGTGAAAACATAAAGAGTATTGCCGAACGCGACAAAACTTGATCAAATCCTTTCACAGCCGGACCCGGAAGCCGGCATGCACAGGGAGAAATTCATGACACTGAAAACGATGACCATGACCGCCGTCGTTGCCCTTGGCACGGCCGCCGCCGCTACTGCGGAAGAGGTGCGCGTCTACAATTGGTCGGATTACATTGATGAAAGCCTGCTGGAGAAATTCGAAGCCGAGACCGGCATCGACCTGATCTATGACGTCTTCGACAGCAACGAGGTTCTGGAGACCAAGATGCTGGCCGGCGGATCGGGCTATGACGTTGTGGTGCCGACCGGTTCCTTCATGGCGCGCCAGATCCAGGCCGGCGCCTTCCAGAAACTGGACGCGTCGAAACTGGCCAACGCCGGCAACATGTGGGACGCGATCGAGGAACGCACCGCCCTTTATGATCCCGGCAATGAGTATTCCATCAACTATATGTGGGGCACCACCGGCATCGGCGTGAACATCGCTAAGGTTAAGGAAGCCCTGGGCGAAGACGCCCCGATCGACTCGCTGGAGCTGGTGTTCAACCCGGCCAACATGGAAAAACTGGCCGGCTGCGGCGTGCATTTCCTGGATGCCCCGGATGAGATGATCCCGGCGGCGCTGAAATACATCGGCGAAGACCCCAACAGTATGGATGCCGATGTGGTCGCCAAGGCCGAGCCGGTGCTGCTGGGCGTGCGCCCCTATATCACCAAGTTCCACAGTTCTGAATACATCAACGCGCTGGCCAACGGCGATATCTGCGTGGCCTTCGGCTGGTCCGGTGACATCCTGCAGGCCCGTGACCGCGCAGCCGAGGCGGAAAACGGCGTCGAGATCGAGTTCAACGCGCCCAAGGAAGGCGCACTGATGTGGTTCGACCAGATGGCAATTCCGGTCGACGCCCCGAACCCCGAAGGCGCCCATAAGTTCCTGAATTTCATCATGGATGCGCACAACATGGCGGCGGCGTCCAACTATGTCTATTATGCCAACGGCAACAAAGCGAGCCAGGAGTTCCTGGAACAGGATGTGATCGGCGATCCGGCGATCTATCCTGGCGCCGAGACCGTCAAGAACCTGTACATCAAGGAAGGCTACCCGCCGAAAGTGCAGCGCAAGGCCACCCGCATGTGGACCAAGGTCAAATCCGGCACCTGATCAGCCGTACCTGACCCGCGGGGCGCATCCGCCGCCCCGCATTTCCTGACGCGCCTGGGTTGCCCCACGCGCGGCCATCCGAGACATTCGCGCGATACTTCGCAGAAGAGGCCCGGCTTGACTGCTTCCGAATTCGAACCCTGGAACGATCCCGAGGCAAAGCCCTTGATCCACTTCCAGAACGTCACCAAACGCTATGGCGAGTTCACCGCCATCGACGACCTGACCATCGGTATCTACGAAAAAGAGTTTTATGCGCTGCTGGGTCCTTCGGGTTGCGGCAAGACCACGCTGATGCGGATGCTGGCCGGGTTTGAAACCCCCTCCGAAGGCACCATCCGTCTTGCCGGGCAGGATATCGCGCCGGTGCCGCCGAACAAACGCGCCGTGAACATGATGTTCCAGTCCTACGCGCTGTTCCCGCATTTGTCGGTCTGGGAAAACATCGCCTTTGGCCTGAAGCGCGAAAAGATGCCCAAGCACGACATCAACGACCGGGTTGACGAAATGCTGCGGCTGACTCGCCTGGAGAAATTTGCCCGCCGCAAGCCACATCAGATTTCCGGCGGCCAGCGGCAACGGGTCGCCCTGGCGCGGTCGCTGGCGAAACATCCGAAACTTCTGCTGCTCGATGAACCGCTGGGCGCGCTCGACAAGAAGCTGCGCCAGGAAACCCAGTTTGAACTGATGGATATTCAGGAGAAGACCGGCACCACATTTGTGATCGTGACCCACGATCAGGAGGAGGCGATGACTGTGGCTTCCCGCGTGGCGGTGATGGATCACGGCAAGATTATCCAGGTGGCCACGCCGGACCGGATCTATGAAAATCCGAATTCCGCCTATGTCGCTGATTTCATTGGAGATGTGAATCTGATTGCAGGCACCGCCAAACCCAATGGCAGCGACACCTATGCATTGTCCTGGCACGAAGGCCATGCACCGCTGACCGTGCAGTCCCCCAATCCGCTGTCGGACGGGCAAAATTGTCAGCTGGCAATTCGGCCGGAAAAGGTCTCGATCAGCGCCGAAAAACCCGAACAGGCGGACAATTCCGTGCAGGGCCGGATCCTCGATATCGCCTATCTCGGCAATCTCTCCACCTACCATGTAGAGCTGCCGACCGGCACTGTGATCAAGGCGCAAACCGCCAATACCCGCCGCATTGCCCGCCGCGCCTATACCTGGGAAGACACTGTCTGGCTGTCATGGACCGCCACGGCAGGCGTTCTGCTGGCAGACTGATGCGCCGCTTTGTCCTGATTGCCATCCCCTATGCCTGGCTGCTGGCGCTGTTCCTGGTGCCCTTTGCCATTGTCCTGAAAATCTCGCTGTCGGATTACGCAATTTCGATCCCGCCCTATGTTCCGCAGTTTGATCCGGAAACCGGTATCGGAGCTCTGATCGACGCATTGGACTTTGAAAATTTCATCTGGCTGACCGAAGATGACCTGTACTGGAAGGCATACCTCAGCTCCCTGAAGATCGCGGTAATCTCAACTTTTTTCACCCTGCTGGCAGGTTACCCGATCGCCTACGCCATGGCACGCGCGCCAGCGGAGTGGCGGCCCACCTTGATGATGCTGGTGATTCTGCCGTTCTGGACGTCGTTCCTGATCCGCGTTTATGCGTGGATGGGGATCCTGTCGAACGAAGGGTTCCTCAACCAGTTCCTCCTGTGGACAGGGCTTATTTCCGAGCCGCTCACGATCCTCAACACCAATACCGCCGTCTATATCGGCATCGTCTACACCTATCTTCCGTTCATGATCCTGCCGGTCTATTCGGCACTGGAACGGCTGGACGGATCGTTGATTGAAGCCGCCGAGGATCTGGGCTGCTCGCGCCTGTCAGCGTTCTGGCTGGTGACAATTCCCTTGTCGAAAACCGGCATCATTGCCGGCAGCTTCCTGGTCTTCATCCCGGTGCTGGGTGAATTTGTCATTCCCTCACTGCTGGGCGGATCGGACACGCTGATGATCGGCAAGGTGCTGTGGGAGGAGTTTTTCTCCAATCGCGACTGGCCGGTGGCATCTGCGGTGGCGGTGGTTCTGCTGCTCCTTCTCGTCATCCCGATTGTGCTGTTCCAGCGCAACCAGCAGAAACAGCAGGAGGCAGAGCAATGAACCGTATGAGCTGGTTTAATGCCGTATCGCTGACCCTTGGCTTTGCATTCCTTTACATCCCAATGGTGATCCTGATCATCTTCAGTTTCAACGAAAGCAAGCTGGTGACTGTCTGGGCCGGGTTTTCGACCAAATGGTATGGCGAACTGATGCAGAACGAGGCGTTTCTGAACGCCGCCTGGGTGACGATCAAGGTCGCCGTGTTCTCCTCTACTATCGCCACAGTGCTGGGCACAATCGCCGCCTATGTAATGGTGCGCGGCGGGCGGTTCATGGGGCGGACGCTGTTTTCCGGCATGATCTATGCACCGCTGGTGATGCCCGAAGTGATCACCGGCCTGTCGCTGCTCCTTTTGTTCATCGGAATCGGACTGGACCGCGGGGTGCTGACCATCGTGCTGGCGCATACCACGTTTTCCATGTGCTATGTCTCGGTGGTAGTCTCTTCGCGGCTGGTGACTTTTGACCGGTCACTTGAGGAAGCCGCGCTAGACCTGGGGTGCTCCCAAGCCGAAGCGTTCCGGCTGGTGACCCTGCCGATCATCGCACCCGCGGTGATATCCGGCTGGCTCTTGGCCTTTACTCTGTCGCTGGATGATCTAGTGATTGCCTCCTTCACCTCCGGCCCCTCGGCCACCACCCTGCCGATCAAGATTTTCTCCGCGGTGCGTCTGGGCGTCAGCCCCGAGATTAACGCGCTGTCGACGATCATGATCAGCATTGTGACCGTTGGAGTCATCACTGCCTCGCTGGTGACCAAACATCAGATGACCCGCCAGAAGCGGGAGGAACAGGCCGCGGAGCGCACCTGATGCGCCGGATTTTTTCCGATTACGCCTACGGTTCCGGCCCCCGCACGAACTGCTGGTGGGACGAAACCATTGCGGCACCGGACTGGCCGGTGCTGCAGGGCGAAGTTTCCGCCGATGTCGCCGTCATCGGCGGCGGGTTCACCGGCATGTCAGCCGCGCTGCATCTGGCAGAAAGCGGCGTGTCCGTTGCGGTATTGGAGGCAGAGACGCCGGGTTGGGGCGCATCAGGGCGCAATGGCGGTTTCTGCTGTTTGGGCGGCTCCAAGCTTTCAGGCGGCACGATGCGGAGGGTCTTTGGCAAATCTGCGGCTGATACGTATCATGCCAGCGAGGAAGCCGCGGTGCATCTGGTGCGGAATCTGCTGCAAACCCATGGCATCAACGCCGACACCCATTCACATGGGGAGACCCAGCTGGCCCACAACGAAAAGGCCGCGCGCCGCCTGCGAGCAGAAGCGGATGCACTGCGTCAAGCGGGAGAGGAACCGGATTTTCTGACCCGCGACCAGCTCGCGGACAAAGGGCTGAATGGCAGCTTCCATGCGGCGCTGACAACACCGGTGGGTTTTGCGCTCAATCCGCGCAAATACCTGTTCGGCCTATCCAAAGCCGCGCAGGATGCCAGTGCCCGAGTATACCAACGCAGCGCGGCGCAGTCGGTACAGCAGGCAGGCAGGGGCTATGTAATAAAGACTATCCAGGGGGTCGTAAGGGCATCCAAGGTCATCATCGCGACCAATGGCTATTCCGCCGAGGACCTGCCCGGCTGGCTCGCAGGGCGGTACATGCCTGCACAATCCACCGTCATGGTGACCCGGCCGCTGACCCGGGCGGAATTGGACGCTCAGGGCTGGTTCTCGCATCAGATGGCCTATGACACCCGCAATCTGCTGCATTATTTCCGGCTGATGCCGGACAACCGGTTTCTGTTCGGAATGCGCGGCGGGTTGCTCGCGTCCCCCCGGGCTGAAGCAGGGATCCGCCGTAAACTGCGGCAGGATTTTGAGGCGATGTTCCCGGCCTGGCATGATGTGGAGACCACGCATTGCTGGTCAGGCATGGTTTGCCTGTCGCGCAACCTAGCCCCCTTCATCGGCCCTGTGCCGGAGCACCCCGGCATGTTTGCAGGGCTGTGCTATCACGGCAATGGCGTGGCGATGGGCAGCTATGCCGGACGGCTCCTGAGCGATCTGGTACGGGGGGCCACCCCCAAGTTGCCCTACTCTCCGGTGGTGCAGAAAATGGCGCGCTTTCCTTTTGGCCGCGCCCGCCGGATGCTGATGCCTCCGGCTTATGCGGTTCTCGGCCTGATGGACTGAAGCGCCGCGCGCTCCAATACCGAAGCCTGCAAGTCCTGCGCGCCCCCGCGTTCGGCCCGCCACTGGCAATAGGCTGCCATGCGCCAGTGGAACCATGGCTTCAGCGCCAAGGCCCGCCCGGCAATCCGCGGATCGGGATAAGCTCGCAAAAAAGCGTCTTCTTCATCCTTGGACAGCGGCGCCCCCCGGTACATCAGCTGCATCGCAGGCGACAGGAACAACGCCAGGTCCTCTGCCGGATCGCCGATTTGCGGGCATTGCCAATCAATCAGCGTCAGCGTGCCATCATGTGCCAGCAGATTGCCAGGCACCGGGTCGCCATGAATCAGCACCAGCTGAGGCAACGGCGGAACCCGGCCCAACGGGCGAAGCGCAGCCAGCTGATCGCGATCGCGGCAGTTTCTCAGAATTTCAACGGTTTGCCGTTCCAGCCCCGCGCTGCCATTCACGCCGCAAGGCAAGCCCGGCGGGGGCGCCAGATCATGCAATCGCCCCAAGAGCTGTGCCACATGGCCAGTGTCCCGCTGCCAGGGGCTGCCGTTGACATGCGCATAACCCAGCCATTTCCTGCCTTCAAATTCACCGGTCTGGACCAGCGGCGGCACCATACCGGTGCCGGACAATGCCGTCAGAACAGAAACTTCGCGGGCAGGATCATTGGCAAACAGCGGGTTGGCACCTTCTGCTGAAAAAAGTTTGATCACCAGCGCGCCGGCCCGCCAGACATGATTTGACCGCCCGCCTGCCAGCCGCCGGGGCGCGGGCACATGCAGACCTAACGCAGACAGATGCGCAAAAAAGCGGAGTTCGAACTGGTCAGGAAGCGGTTGCAGGGCGGTCTCCGATGTTATGCCGCCCTGTTCTTAGACAGTTTTTCTGCCTGCGCATACCACCGGATCAAGCCTCGGGATCGCGCAGCGCGTTCACCGACGAGGCCAGGACCACGGAGCCGCCTTCGGTAATCAATCCCACTTCGCCGCCCTGCATCCGGGTTTCGTTCACCTTGAAATAGATCTCGGCATATTCCTGCAGCAGCAGCTCGTCGCCTTTGCTGCTTTCGATCACAAAGGCGTATTCCCCCGCCTCAAGCGGGTTGCCGTCATCATCCAGACCATTCCATTGATAAGGCTCTGCCGAGACCGGCAGGGCGACGCGCTGCACTTCGGTGCCGTTTGTGTCCTGCACGACCAGCGTCACCGAATCCGCGGCAGCAGCCGGGTTAGGCGCAATAGTAATTTGATTGCTGCCATCAAAGTAACCAGGGGCCACGGCCCGTGCTTCCATGCCGACCCAGCCTGAAAGAGCCGCCATATTGGCCAGGCCAAGCTGTGATTGCAGTCCTTCCAGCAGGTTGTTGCTCTTGGTTTGCTGCTCGACCATAGAGAACTGCGCGAGCTGTGCCGCATATTCGGTGGAATCAATTGGCTCCAGAGGATCCTGATACTTTGCCTGAGCGGTCAGCATCTTCACGAAGGTTTCGAAATCGGATGTCAGGCCGGAAGCCTGCTGCGACGATGGCGTCAGCGGGTTGGATTGCCCTGCGGTGCCGCCGGCGGATGTAACTGCAGTTGTCATCTGTTCAGACCCTCATATCCACACCGGCTGCTCCGAGCCGGAGGTTTTGTATTGCTGCTTCGCCGGCGTCCATTGCATCGGCGCCGCCTGTCTCTGTTGTTCCGCGGGGCAGTCCGGAACCGCCCTCCGCGTCTTCGCCAGGGTGACCCCCGCCGGCCTGTCCGCCGCTGAATTCAAAGGAGATGTCTTCATATCCCATGCGGCGGAATTCCTCCGCAAGTTCATGGATGTGGCGGCGCATCAAATCTCCGGTTTCCGGACGTTCCGTCTGGATGATCATGGTGATGCCTGTTTCGCTGGACACCACGCGCATTTTCACATGGCCCAACTCCTGGGGGTTCAAACTCACCTCAACCTTCTGCTCGCCTTTGGCTGCAAATGCCTCAGCCATCTGGGCCGCAATCATGCGCGGCGCTTCTGGCCGGTGCGCCCCATGTGTGCCAATTGAGGCTTCCGTCAGCAGCTGTGTCAATCCGGGTGCCTCGCTGGACAAGCCCAGCGCTCCTGCCAGCGCCTCATCGGTTCCGAACAACAGCTGTGGTCCTGTTTTTCCAGCAATCATCCCGCCGGCAAGCAGTGGCTGCAGCTGAGCCGCTGACGACTGAAGGACTTGCGGCGCTACAGACAATGTGACCGTCCGGACTTCACTGCCTTTCAACGGATCGGCTAACGGGCGCTCAACTCCGGATGATTCCGCTTTCACCTGCGCTCCATTTCCGTTCGAAACAGATGTGGAAGCCAGGTCACTTTTCTGTGTCAGACTCTTTGCAGCAGTCTGCCCGGCCGCAGCATCCGGATTTTCGTCTTGCGCAACCGGAATACCCGCCTTGGCTAAGGTGTCAGCTTTTCCGCCGACCGATTGAGGCACCGCATGGATATTTAAACTTGAACCAGTCGCGAAGGATATCGACTGCGCCGCGCTAGTTGCTTTTCCCTTATTGCTTTGGCCTGAACTGCCGCTAACCTGTGCCCTTTCCGCCTGAGCCTTTTCGACAGCTGGCGCAGCAGCTTGAGCAGTAGTCTCAAGCGAAACGCGGGCGGTATTTGCCCGGCGATTTCCAGTTTCCCTGGCATCAGCCCTGCGGACGCCTGGTTCAGTACTATCCCCCCGCAGCTTTGTGGCTGCGTTCTCTGGCGCTGCTGCTGAGGTTTCTGCTTCCGCCTGTGTTGCTGATGCAACTGAAGGCTGCGCTTTCTCTGAGTTTCCAACTTCCCCGGCCTTCTCAGCAAGTTGCACGTTGCCTTCAACTGCTGGGCCGTGATGAATAACTGCCCCTGCTTTGAAACCCGCAACCTGATCAGTGGGATTTGCGCTGGAGGCTGCTTTGGACATAGCACCTGGTTGATCGTTTTCCTCGACAGGTGAAACTGCCCCGGGATTAATACCGGTGTCGGCCCCAGAGCCCTTCACAATCGGCAGTCCGCTCCGCTGCTCAGCGGCCCGTGCCTCAACTCTTTCTCCAGCTGCTATACTGACGCCCTGCGGGGACTGAACCTTAGCCTCTGCGGCGTAGGCCTCTTCAGCGGTGGAAGCTCCAGTTTTCTGCAACTCTGAAGCCACTTCCGCATCGGAAAGAATTGCCTCAGCCTTGGAGTGTTTCTGTGCCGATGTATCCTGCCCCACTTCGAAGGGTGTGCCTTGGCTTGCCTGAACCGGTACGCCCTCGGGTACGTCCTGCACAGCCTTAATGCGTGTGCCTTGGCTTTCGTCGCTGTCCTCGGCCGTACTCTCCTGCATCCCGGGTTCAGCTTCGGTCTCAGCCGATTCGCTCTCGGTCGATTGCAGTTCATCCGCCCGTTCACCTGAGCCGGGCTGAACAGACATGAAATCTGAGAAGTCTCTGGAAGTGTTTGATTTTTTACCGTCTTCCGGAGAGGCGGACGGTGGCTTACCAGCAGAGCCGGCTTCCAAGCCAAGGATTGAATTCATATTCATGATCGTTTTCCAGACATTCTATCTCGACCCGGACAGACATACCCCAAAGCGGTTACGGCAATTTTAACCGGTTCCTGCGCAGTCTTAGAAAAATCGATGAAATTCGACTTTCAACCGGAGAACCGGACATGTCAGATCTATTGCCAAACCTGCTTCAGACCGCACCTGCAGCCACCCCGGTGCGCCCCGCAGTCAACGATCCCCTGCGCGAGGCCGCGATTGAGCTCGAAGCCTCCTTCCTTGCAGAAATGCTGAAGTCCGCAGGGCTCGGCGAAGCCAGCGAAGGCTTCGGCGGCGGCGCTGGAGAAGAGCAGTTTTCCAGCTTTCTCATTCGCGAACAAGCCACGCAGATCGCCCGCTCTGGCGGGATCGGTTTGGCTGAATCACTTTATCACGCACTGAAGGAGACCCAAGATGAGTGACCCGAAACCACAGCAGCTCATTGATGAACTTGATCAGATCCTGGACCGCGAGCGCAAGGCACTGATGGCCGGCGACCTTGGCAAGCTGGAAGATCTTCTGGCCAAGAAAGAGAAAGTCATCGGCAAGCTGAATTCCGTGTCAGAGCTTGAGCGCGAGTCGCTCGAGCAAGTCCAGACCAAGGTGTCACGAAACCAGCAGCTTTTGAACAGCGCCAAGGACGGAATACGGGCCGTCGCCGAACGAATGGCCGAGTCGCGCCGCATCCGCAAGGGATTGGATGTCTATGACCAGGCCGGCAAGCGGGCCCGTTATGGCACCCGTGGCGGCGGCAAACTTGAGAAACGGGCCTGAGTGCAATTTTGAGAAAATTCTAAAAATCTCAAATTCCGGCATTAGCACTCCCTTAGCAACTCCTGCGCCAATGTCGCCTTGCACCTTATGAAGGGTGGCGCGGAAGCCGGACGGCGGAACGCACAGTCAGAAAGACGTCACACAGCGCCCCTCGGGGCAAGTAAAATTGGGGCCAAAGCGCCCCGCAGTTAAAGGAAAAAGCTATGACCAGCATTCTGACCAACAACGGCGCAATGGTTGCTCTGCAGACCCTGCAGTCCGTGAACAAAAACCTGGAAGAGACCCAGAACCAGATCTCGACCGGTAAAGAGGTCGGCATGGCCAAGGACAACTCCGCTGTCTGGGCGATCTCCAAAACAATGGAATCCGACATCCAGGCCTATGAAGCCGTAAGCGATGCTCTGAACTTTGGTGAAGCAACCGTTGCCGTCGCCTCGTCTGGCGCGGAGCAGATCGTCGATGTTCTTAAAGAGATGAAAGAACTCATCGTATCTGCAAACTCGCAAAACGTTGATCATGTCAAGATCCAGACCGACATCGTTAAGAAACAAGAGCAGATCACCGCGATTATCGGATCGGCTGAATTCAATGGCGCCAACCTGCTGAACGAATACGTTGACGCTGCTGATACCGAATCTGCCTTGACCGTTCTTGGTAATGTTGACGGCACGACCACGATCAGCGTTGCAGCTGTGGATATGGAAAACGATCTGGATTGGACCACCACTCCTCTGACGCCTATTACAGACGCCGCAACTGCATCCACTGCGCTAGGTGAGATCGACGGTCTGATCGCCGGGGCAATCAACGATGCAGCGGCCCTTGGTGCTGATGCCAAGCGTATCGACGACCAGAACGAGTTTGTATCCAAACTGACCGACTCGCTGAAGTCCGGTGTCAGCACCATGACCGACACCAACATGGAAGAGGCATCTGCCCGCCTGAAGGCGCTGCAGACCCAGCAGCAGCTGGCAGTTCAGTCGCTGACTATCGCGAACTCGGCGCCGTCGACCCTGCAGCAGCTGTTCCGTTAACAGCCCTAACCGGGGCGCTGATGGCGCCCCGGTCTTCCCCTCTCAGAGAACCTGAAGAATAATACGTTAGGAAAACACGTGAATGCCCTTCTGAAGGCGAAGAGTGCCTATTCGGCGGCAAAGGCCCCGACCCGGACAGCAAAGAATTTCGAATATGAAGTGATCGCCCGCGTCACCCGCCGGCTGATCACAGCAGCGCAAAAAGGCCGCAATGAGTTTGCTGAACTTGCAGCAGCATTGAATGACAACCGCAAGCTTTGGTCAATTTTTACCGCTGATCTCGCGTCAAAGGGCAACCCCCTGCCGGATGAACTCAAACTCAGCCTGTTTGAGCTTGCGGAATTCACAAGGCAGCACACCAGCAAAGTGCTTCAGCGCAAGGCCGATGTCCGGCCGCTGGTAGAAATTAATACGGCCATCATGCGTGGCCTCCGTGGCGGAGCTTCCTGAATATGAGCGGACTTGTCCTGAAACTTGCCCCCAAGGAGCGTGTCCTTGTAAATGGCGCGGTGATTGAAAACGGCGACCGCCGCAGCCGCCTGTCCATTGTCACCCCCGATGCCAACATCCTGCGCCTGCGCGATGCGATCCATCCGGAAGAAGCCAATACGCCGGTGCGCCGGGTGTGCTATGCGGCGCAGTTGATCCTGTCCGGCGATGCCGATCCCGAGGAAGAGCACCTGCCAATGCTGCGCCGGATCGAAGAGTTGAGCCAAGTCTTCACCGATCCGGACAGCCGCGCATCCATTGCCGAGGCAACAGATGCTTTGATCGGCAACAACCACTACCGCTGTCTAAAGGCGCTGCGCACCCTGCTGCCGCGCGAAGACCGGCTATTTGCAGTCAGACCGTCCTAATCGCCTGCAACTTCTCCAGCCTGCCACAAGACTTGCGGGCTGGAACATCTTTCAAGCGCATTGCGCATGAAATGCACACGGCAGCGCTGGACGGTCGCTCCAAGCACCTTGGTCGCGGCGGCTTTCAGGCCCTTGTGATCGTCCGTTGCCCGGCAGGCGTATGCGCAGCATGCTGCCGATAAGGGCGATGATCAGGCGTGTGCCGCGCAGGCGGCGATTGGCGAGAGCGGCAGGAACTCGTCCCCAAAGACCTCCGCTTCATAGGGCTGAACAGCGATGCCCAGAACCTCGCGACGGCCAGTATGGCCGCGGCGCTGATGATCCCACCTTGAGGCAGGTGGCATCCAGCCAGAGGGAGGGCCATTCCCCTTCCAAAGGGCGGCTCAGGAAGGCATCGACCCGTTCGTCGATCTCGCCGCAGAGCCGTGAGACCTGACTTTTTGACACGCCGGTCATGCCCATGGCCTTGACCGGATCGTCCACCGAGCGCGTCGAGAGGCCCTGGACATAAGCCTCTTGGATCACCGCCGTCATCGCCTTGTCCGCCGCCCAGCGCGGCTCCGGGAACTCGGGAAAATAGCTGCCCCTGCGCAGCGTCGGGATCTTCACGCCAACCGTCCCGGCGCGTGTCCCCCACGCTCTGGGCCGGTAACCGTTGCGCCGGTTCACCCGGTCGGCACCGCGCTCATGCGCACCGGCGCCGCAGATCTGGCCGGCATCCAGCGCCATGAGACGGCCGGCGACGAACCAGAGCATCCCGGCAAGCAGGTGGGTGTCGGATGTCTCCGGCAAAAGCGCGCGCAAGGCCGCGGTCTTTGACAGGCGGTCCTTGGTCATGGCCGTTCTCCTCGGTCAAAGTCAGGTCGGCAAAAAACCTTAGCCGAAGAACAGCCGTGGCCGCCAAGCGATCCACGCGGGAATGACACCAAACGTGGGGACACTGCTCGGAACTCCAACCGCCCATTCGCGAATTCGAAGCTGTCCAGGTATTTGCGGGGGTCCGCGGTCACCTCGTTCTCCTCGAGCAGGATCCACTGGCGGTCGTAAGAGAAGCCCAACTGCCGGCTGACAAAGCGCTCATCGCGAAAGCACAGGATTTCCCGCAGCCAATCCGGCCCGGCGTTCAGAGGCCGTGCAGATCATCCGGGCAGGCCTGCGGCTTGAAGAACTTTGCATAGCCCTGTTCCATGAAACCGGGAAAGAACGTATTGGCTGCCGCCATGCCCGAGATGGCGGCCAGCTGCAGTTCCTTCATCAGCCAGTCCTGCAACGTACTGTTGGCCCGTTCCACGCAACCCTTGGCCTGGATGGAATACGCGCAGGGGATCCCGATAGCCAACTCATTCAAAGCCCGGCCGAACTGGGTTATTTCATGGTCGGACTTTGTCCCTGGTTGCACTTGCGTCACCTGTCTGCCGACAGAGGGCTCGATACCGGTTTGGCCCAGCCATTCGCTACTTGATCGACAAATACAGGCTGCCGCGGCCGGAGAGGTGAACAAACCGCATCACCGCCGGGAACCATCGCTCATGAACAGCCTGTTCCAGGGCATCGGCAGCGAACCTGGCATGGGCCGGGGTTCTGACCAGCCAGCCGACAGTCTTGCGGGCTTAACGGCTGCATCTATTGCCGGTAGAGTTCTCCAGAAAAATCTGGAAGCAGCCTTTTCTTGAAAGCTCGAAAGACTGCCAGGTTACCGCCCGGCCTTTGCGCGGCGCAGCAAAAGAAGCAGCCGGTTGAAACTGCTGGTGATTCCTTCCGGATCTTCGCGGCCAAAAAAACCGTCCAGCTCCGGCCACAGCTTCACAGCCTTGTCCAGCACTGCATCATTACCCTCAGCATAGAGACCGGCCCTGATCATCACTTCCGACTGTTCATAAGCGCCTAAGAATTTGCGCACATCCTGGATTGCAGTGTTTTCATCGGCAGTGGCCGCAGCAGGCAGACTGCGGGATACTGAGCGTGAGACGTCAATCGCCGGGAACCTGCCGCGTTCGGCAATTTCCCGGTTCAGTACAATATGACCATCCAGAACACCGCGAAGAATATCCGCAATCGGTTCGTCCATGTCGGAACCGGCCACCAGGACGCTGAACACGGCGGTGATATCCCCCTGCCCGTCTGCGCCCGGACCAGCCCGCTCGCACAGACCGGTGATCAGCGGTGTTACGGATGGAGGGTATCCGCGCAAGGCAGGTGCTTCGCCTGAGGCCGCCGAAATCTCCCGGTGCGCCTCGGCGAAACGGGTAACCGAGTCGGCAAGAAACAGAACATTCTTACCCTGATCGCGGAAATGCTCGGCAACTGTCATGGCGGCCCAGGCGCAGCGGCGGCGGACCAGCGCGGACTGATCGGACGTGGCAGCCACCACAACGGCCCGGCGCATGCCATCGGGTCCCAGAACTTGTTCGACAAAGTGATTCACCTCCCGGCCGCGTTCCCCGATCAACGCCATGACCACCACATCTGCTTCCATGCTTTGGGCCAGTTTTGCCAACAGCGACGATTTCCCGACGCCGGAACCGGCAAAAAGACCCACCCTTTGGCCGCGCACTATTGGGAGAATCGTGTTCAATACCGCCTGTCCGGTCGCCAAACGCTCCCCCATCGGCCGCCTGCCTGCGGCTTTGGGCGGGGACGCCATCAGATCCCGCGGCGCGAATCCCGGCAGCAAGGGACGGCCATCCAACGGCTCGCCAAAAGGATCAATCACCCTGCCAATCCAGTGATCGCTAGGCAAAAACTCCGGCGAAGGATGCAGCACAACTGGATCGCCAACCGCGGCGCCATCCGGAGCCCTGTCAGGTAACATGCTGATATTATTACTGCTAATCTTCAGAACTTCGCCATGCAACTCGTCCTGAGGGCCGCGGCGCAGCACCAGCCGGTCACCTATCCGCGCGACCGCAGCCAGCCCGCTGACTTCGATTTCCCCGCCAGATATCCCGGTAACCCTGCCCATCTGTGTCGCCAGACGTTTTCCGGCTATTTGACGGGTCAGTGCTTGCAGCTCTGCTTTCATTGCAGCGGCCTCCATTGATGTCCTGAAAACAATTTCTAAAGGAATCGGGGTTAAGCCTTGATTGAAATCGATCAAGGGAGAAGCCCTGGTGTTCACAGAACTGAACGTATTCAAAATTTCTCACTCCATGGCAGTTCATGCCGGGAAGCGCCAGGCATTGGTGTCCCAGAATATCGCCAACGCCGATACGCCCGGTTACCACGCCAAGGACATCAAGCCATTCAAGGAAGTTTTTGCAGCCGGGGCCCGTCCGAGCAGCATGATCGCAACCCGCGGCAGCCATCTGAACGGCACTGCCGGCGATGGTATGGACTGGGCCGTGACCTCAAGCGAGGACGGCAGCGATCCTAATGACAACTCAGTGTCTGTCGAAACCGAACTGCTGAAGGGCGTTGAAGTTTCCCGGCAGCACAAGCGGGCCTTGGCCATCTACAAATCCTCGATGAATGTCCTGCGCGCAAGCCTTGGCAAAACCTGAGGGAGGTGAGAGATGAGTGAATTTTCCAGAGCCCTTTCCGTCACTGCAAGCGGCCTCAAGGCACAAGCCTCGCGTCTGCGCCACGTGTCCGAAAACATCTCCAACGCTGACACTCCGGGCTACCGGCGCAAGACCGTGCCGTTTGAAGCGGTGCGCGAACTGCAGACGGATGTGGAGCATGTGCGCACCGGCCGGGTCACATTGGACCGCAGCGATCTGGAGGAAGTCTACGACCCGTCGCATCCGATGGCCGATGAAAGCGGGCATTACGACGGCTCCAATGTCGATCTGATGATCGAGATCGCCGACGCCCGTGAAGCCCAGCGCAGCTATGAAGCCAATCTGAAGATGTTCGAGCAGACACGCACGATGTCGGCATCACTCATGGACCTATTGAGACGTTAACTAAAACATTTGGAGATCCAGAATGGATATTCGCAGTCTTTCCGCCGCAACCGGCTATGCCGCTGCCCGACCCGCCACCAAGGCCGATCCCGAACATGCGGGCACTGGCGCAGGCCCCCGCCTGAAAGAGAGCTTCGAGAATTTCGCGGAGACTCTGCAGCAAAGTGAACAGGTCTCAATGCAGGCGATGACCTCAGGCGCCGACCCGCACGCTCTGGTGCAGGCCCTGGCGCAGACCGAACTGGCAGTCGAAACTGCGGTTACCGTGCGCAACAAGGTTGTCGAAGCTTACCAGGAAATCCTGAGGATGCCGGTTTAAGCCATGATGAGCGAAAGCCTCTTCTATGACACGCTGCGCCAGGCGCTGTGGGCCGCCGTCACCATGTCGACGCCGATCCTGGTAGTCGCACTGGTTGTCGGTCTGGCCATCGGCCTGTTTCAGGCTCTGACGTCGGTGCAGGAAATGACCCTGACCTTCGTGCCCAAACTGACAGCGATCCTGGTCGTGTTCTGGATGACAATGGGCTTCATGACACAAACGCTGGTGGCCTTCTTCCACGGCCACGTTGTTCCGATGATTGCCGGAGGTTCGTAATGGAAAATGCAGGCTACGCAACGCTTTCACGCCAAACGGGCTTGATGCGGGAGATGCGCGTCATTGCCAACAATATCGCGAACTCGGCCACCACTGGGTACCGCCAAGAGGGCCTGATCTTCTCGGAATTTGTGCAGTCCTCACCCGGCCAGCAGTCGCTGTCAATGTCGCGCGCGAATATCTTCAATACTTCGATGGAACAGGGCCAACTGACCAAAACCGGCGGCTCCTTCGATTTTGCGATCGAGGGCGACGCCTTCTTCATGGTGGAAACGCCGCAAGGCGAGAGGCTGACCCGTTCGGGCGCCTTCTCTCCCAATGCTGATGGCGATCTGGTGACCATGGATGGATACCGGGTGCTGGATGCGGGCCGTGCGCCGGTCTTTGTTCCACCGGATGCCGGCAAGATCGAAGTCGGGGCTGACGGCTCGCTCAGCGCAAACGGGCGGCTGCTGGGCCAGCTTGGTCTGTTCAAGCCGATGGAACAGCACACGCTGGTGCGCGAGGACGGGGTGATGTTCCGCGTCGACGGCGAGATTGAGGACAGTTTTGATGCGAAGGTGCTGCAAGGCTTTCTCGAGGGTTCCAACGTGAATGCGATTTCCGAAGTGACCCGGATGATCGAAGTCCAGCGCGCCTATGAAATGGGCCAAAGCTTTCTGCAGGCGGAAGACGAACGCATCCGCAATGCCATCAAAAACCTGATCAAGACCTAGGAGAATCCAGATGCGTGCCTTGAAAATCGCAGCGACCGGCATGAGCGCTCAGCAATTGCGGGTGGAGACCATCTCCAACAACCTCGCCAATATGAACACCACAGCCTACAACGCCCGGCGCGCCGAGTTTGCCGATCTGCACTATCAGCAGATCTCGCGGGCCGGCAGTGTCAACGCATCGGATGGCACGGTGCTGCCGACCGGTGTGCAGGTTGGACTGGGTGTGCGCCCGGCCGCCGTCTCGGTGCATTTATCGCAAGGCGCGCTGCAGCAGACCAACAATGATCTGGATCTTGCCATCGACGGCAAAGGCTATCTTGAGGTCACACTGCCCTCCGGCCAATCCGCCTATACCCGCGACGGCGCTTTGAAACGCTCAGCCGAGGGGCTGATCGTGACGTCGGACGGCTTCGCAGTCTCTCCCGAAGTCACCATTCCCGATGATGCCGTCAGTATCTCGATCAACGCTGAGGGCGAAGTTTACGGGTACTTTGATGAAACCTCGGCAGGGCAGTTGCTGGGCCAATTCACCGTGGCGGGTTTCACCAACCCCAAAGGGCTTGAGGCGATCGGCAGCAACCTGTTCACCGAAACAGAGGCTTCTGGTGCAGCCACTGTGTCCACGGCCGGCGAAGACGGGCTTGGCACCCTGCGCCAAGGCTATCTGGAGGGCAGTTCGGTGGATGCGGTGCGCGAGGTCACCGAGCTGATCGAAGCCCAGCGCGGCTATGAAATGAATGCCAAGGTCATCTCGGCTGTCGACCAGATGATGGGTGCAACAACACAGGTGCGCTGATGAAACTTGCTCTTGCCTGTCTGACCGCCGCCGCGCTGTGCGCGCCGCCCGCCTGGGCGGAATATCTGATCCCGCTGCGCACGATCCGCGCAAAGGCGATCGTCAATGCCGAAGACCTGGCCCTGAAAAAAGGCGAGATTCTTGGTGCTCTGTCAGATCCGGCAGCGGTTGTCGGTCAAGAAGCGCGCGTCGCTCTGTACGCCGGACGGCCGTTGCGGGCTGGCGACATCGGCCCGCCGGCCATCGTTGAACGCAATGACCTGGTCACTTTGACCTTCCGCCATGGGGGCCTGACCATTGCCGCCGAAGGCCGCGCCCTGGGGCGCGGCGCTGCAGGTGAGGCAGTCCGGGTTATGAATCTTAATTCCCGCACCACCGTAACCGGGCGGATCGCGGCAGACGGTTCCGTTGAGGTAAACTGATGAAAAAGAAACTTTCCCCCGTCAAACCGTTACTGTTCGGGCTCGCCCTTCTGGGTGCCTGCGGCCGGATGGATCATATGGGCAAACCGCCCTCCTTCACCCCGGCCAATGAAAGCTCTGAGCATGTTGCGATGCTGTACCAGGGGCTGCCTGCGCAGACACAGAACCGGCGCACCGTTGATGGCTCTTCGCTGTGGAGCGGCTCGCAGCAATCACTGCTGGGCGACCGCCGCGCAATCAAGCGCGGTGATATCCTGACAGTGGTGATCGAGATCGATGAAGAGGCGGAGATTTCCAACGACACCCAGCGGTCGCGCTCGGGGTCCGAAAGCCTGAACATGCCGCATCTTCTTGGCCTGCCGCAGCGCCTTGACAGGAAGCTGCCGGAAGGCGCCACTTCCGCCGAAGCTGTGGAACTGGGCAGTTCCAGTTCTGCGGGCGGCAAAGGATCCGTCAAGCGCAGCGAAAAGCTGGAGCTGCGGGTTGCGGCTACCGTTGTCGATGTTCTGCCCAACGGCGTGCTGGCTATCAGCGGCACCCAGGAACTGCGGGTGAATTTTGAACTGCGCGAGCTTTTGGTGACCGGCTATGTCCGGCCGCAAGACATCAGCCGCCAGAACGAGATCACCTATGACAAGATCGCCTCGGCCCGTGTGTCCTATGGCGGCCGCGGCCAAATCACCGACGTTCAGCAACCGCGCTACGGCCAGCAGCTGCTCGACGCCATTCTGCCGTTCTGAGGATTGCCATGCTATCTAAACTCCTTCCAGTCATCCTGCTGATCATCGGCACCGGGGGCGGCATAGGCGCCGGCATTATGCTGGCGCCTCCGCCTGAAGAAAATCAAGCCGCTGCCGGAGGCGAGGCCGCGCCAGCCCCGGAAGAGGCCGAAGAGGAAACCGCAGAAGAAAGCGAAAAGAACCAGCGCGAATACATCAAAGTCGGCGACCAGTTTGTGGTGCCGATAGTGGAGCGCGACCAGATGACATCCCTGGTGGTGATTTCGCTCAGCCTTGAGGTCAAGAAAGGCATTGCCGAAAAAGTACATTCTTACGCGCCCAAATTGCGGGATGTTTTCCTGCAAGTTCTCTTCGACCACGCCAATATGGGCGGTTTCCGCGGGGCGTTTACCCGCTCAGATGTCTTGGAGCCCCTGCGCACAGCGCTGCGCGAGGCGGCACAGAAACATATCGGCAAAGGCGTCTATGACGTTCTGATCATGGAGATATCACGGCAGGACGTCTAACACGCAAGCAGCATACCCATCCTAGAAAAGGCCGGTCCCGCAAAGGACCGGCCTTTTTGGCTTACCCCATACTCAAGGTATCTCAACCGTCCAACAGCCGGTCCATGAAGACCTTTGCCTGCTCCGCCTTGTGCCGCTTGCGTTCGGAGGCCGCCATGGTTTCCACCGCATGTTTGCGCCCAAAGGCTTTGCGCAGCTGATCCATCATCCGCAGCTTTTGTGCCGTGGCCTGCGCCAGCTCCAGGTTCAATTGGCGCCGGGTGCGGGTATGCCAGCCTTGCCACAACAGATCTGCCCCCAAAGCCTTCATTGTGTGATCGCTGTCTACCTGTTCCCGGACTGTCTGCACCTGGCTGTTCAGCTTGGCCAGCTGGCCGCGAAGCTGCGCCTCCCGGGCCAGAGCCGGCTGTATCTTCGCATGTTCCTGCATATACTGCGCGGCAGTCACTGCCGCCATCTGATCCAGCATCTTCTGCTTCATGTGATCTTTCCTTTAGCACGCTTGCGCATCTCTTCGGCAAATCGGATGGCCGCCGCCACCGGTGCGTAATGCTCTTCCAGAATTTCGCCGCCGATCTCAATCGTGGCATGCAAAGCCCGCGCCGTTGGCGGATCACTATGAATCGGGACGCCGTTTTCATTGGCAACACGCCGGATTGCCGCGGCCACTTCATCCACCCCTTTGGCAACGCAGACCGGCGCAGATCCCTTTTCACGGCTCCATTGCAGCGCCACCGCATAGTGAGTCGGGTTGACAACCACCACGTCGGCTTTCGGCACATCGGCCATCATTTGCCCCATCGCAATCTGCAGGCCGCGCTGTCGGCGCTGGCCTTTCATATGGGGATCGCCTTCGGATTCCTTCATTTCGTCCTGGATTTCCTTCCGGGACATCATGTTCTTGCGGTGATGTTCAGCATGTTGAAAGGCTGCATCCACAATACCGATCGATAGTGCGATGAGCAGCGCCAAAAACAAAAACTCCATCGCCAGCTGCGACAGCATCAAGACAACTGACTGCGGGCCCGTGCCGGACGAAGCGATCATGTCCGGAAGCCGGTAAGACAGGTAGACACCCAGACAGATCGAATAGAGCACCAGCTTTACAAAACTTTTGAAAAACTCGAACAACCCGGATCTGCCAAATTTGTTCTTGGCCCCCGAGATGAGAGAAATACGAGACAGCTTCGGCTCCAGCTTGCTCGGCGCAAAAACCAGCGCACGCTGTCCGACAATCGACAACAGGACCAGCGCAAAAGGAACCAGAAACCATGGTAGAGCAGGGCGCACGGTGCTTCCGATAACCCCCCCCACAGGTGCGGCAGCCGGCCCTTCGAAGAACAGCGGGGCCAGCTTGTCCGGCTGGTCGAGAAAGGCCATCAAAGCAGTGCCTATCCCCTCAACGCTGCTGCTACCGGCAGTATATACTGCGATGATCAGACCCAAATAGGCTGCGGCTACGGACAGATCCGTGGATTTGGCAACTTCGCCTTTCTCCCGGGCCTTGCGGAGCTTCTGTTCCGTCGGCTCGAATGACTTGTCTGAATCGTCGTCCTGGCCGCTCATGGCATTCCGCCTCCAGGGTTCGACATAAAGCTCATCAATGCCCTGGACCAAACATCCAGGATCATCGGACTGCCGACCATCAGGATAAACAGACCGCCGAAAGTGATCGCCGGCGCGCCAACCATGGCCACCATCAGCTGCGGCATTGCCCGGTTAATCACGCCCAGCGCCAAATTGTAGATCACCGCTGTAATGACAAAGGGCGCCGCCAGTGTGAACGCCAGCGAAAAGCTTTGCGAAACCCGGTACACCCCCCATTCCGCCAACCCGGAAGCCGCAGGAAACTGACCAGCAGGAAACAGCTGGTAGGAGCCAATGAGCAATTCCGCCGCCCGTACATGCAGACCCATCATGACAGCAAGGGTCACACCGGAAATCATCAGAACGGCCCCCAGAGCCGGCATTGGCTCTGCTCCGATGCCGCCCAGAACCTGTGACAACGATGTGCTTTGCGCCGCCATTGTACCGGCCGTCTGCAGCGCCAAAACAAAGATCCGGACACCAATACCCAGCGCCAGGCCAATGATCGCTTCGGCAACAGCAATCCGGGCAAATTCTATGGCTCCATCCGGCTCAGGAAGGGCCGGAAGCGCAGGCGCCACCACAAAAGTAAAAACCGCCGCAACTGCAAGTTTGACCCTGGTGGGGACATACAGCTCACCCACCGCGGGCAGCACCGATACCATGGCCGACACCCGCAGAAATACGATTGCAGCATGCCAGAATCCTGCCCCCAGCAGCGCTATAAGCTCTGGCGGCAGAAAGTTCAGGTTCATGCTTGCACCATTCCAACCAGGGCAGGCCGCGCTTCAAGGCCGATTTCTTCGAAAGACAGAACCGGGTTGGTGATGCCCCGTGATTTCAGAATGGTCTTCAGGTAACGGCGGCGGCGGGTCGAGGTAACAACAGCCGCAAACACACCTTGGTCGGTGATTGCCGACAGCTTCTCGGTCAGCCCATCCGCAAGCATATTGAACAAGTCGGGCGGCAAGGCTATGTCCAACCCGGCACCCTGCGCATCCACTTGATACGTCGAAAACTTGTCTTCCCACTCCGGCGCCAGCTGGATCAACGGAATGGTCCCGTCCTCGCGTTTCATCTCGGCCACCAGCTGGAAACCCAAGCGCTGGCGCACATGTTCGCAGATCAGCTCGGGCTGGGTGGTGTGCTGCCGGGCTTCGGCAATCGATTCCAAGATCAGCGGCATATTGCGGATGGAAACCCGCTCCTCCAGCAGCAGACGCAACACCGAGTGAAGCGTATCCATCGGAACCTTGTCCGGCACCAGCGCATCCAGCAGCTTGCGGTTCGCCTCAGACCGGAAGTTATCAGAAAGCTGCGTCATCTCATCCAACAGGCGGCGCAGCGATTTAAGTGTCAGCAAGCGGGAGAAATTCTGTTTGATGATCTCCAGCAAGTGGGTTGCCAGGATTTCCGGCGGTGTGACCACAGTAGCCCCGGCCAATGCAGCCTGTTCCTGCGACTTGGCAGAGATCCAGCGGGCCGGCGCGCCGTAGACCGGCTCAGTCACGTCAGTGCCGGGCGGCAGCGCGTCATGATTGTCCGGCATCAGGGCCAGAACCATGTCGGGATGCAGAGTGCCGCGCACCTGCTCAACCCCCTGCACTTTGACCACATAGGTGCCTCTTTCCAGCTCATGCTGATCGGTCAGCCGGATTTCCGGCAGGATCAGGCCAAAGGTGGTGGCAATATGGGACCTCATGTTGGCAATGCGGGCATCAAGCCCGGTGCCAGCATCAAGTACCATGCTGACCAGATCCGGGGAAAACTCCAAATGCAGATCATCCAGATCCAGAATATCTCCCAACGGCCGGGTTGCAGTAGGATCTGCAGCTTCTTCGATCTTTCCCTCAATCTCCGCCTCAGCGTCATCCTGCTTCTTCTTTGCCATCCGGAAAGCTGCGTAGCCCAGCACGCTGCCACCGGTCACGAAGGGCAGAAATGGCAGACCGGGAACCAGTGCAAACAAGATCATCAGCACGGCAACAGTTGTCAGCGCGGCGGGATGGCGGCCGAATTGCTCGAACAGGGCGGTATCGGTGGCACCGGTGGTACCGCCGCGCGCCAGCAGCAGTGCCGCGGCAATTGAAATGATCACTGATGGGATCTGCGACACAAGGCCGTCGCCCACAGTGAGAATGGCATAGGTTTCAAACGCGCTGCCAACAGGCATGCCATGGACCAGAACGCCCATGATCAGCCCCATGACCAAGTTCAGCAAGGTGATCAAAAGCCCGGCAATGGCGTCGCCTTTGACAAATTTCGACGCGCCGTCGAGCGAACCAAAGAAAGTGGTTTCCTGCTGATCACGCTCACGGCGTTCCTTGGCGGTCTGGTGGTCGATGGCACCGGCTGACATGTCGGCGTCGATCGCCAGCTGTTTGCCTGGCATACCATCCAGTGCAAAACGGGCGCCCACTTCTGCCATCCTGGCGGCCCCCTTGGTGATCACCATGAAATTGACGATCAAGAGCACCCCGAAGACCACAAGACCCAGGAATACGCTGCCCCCCATCACAAACTGGGCGAAACCTTCGATCACATTGCCTGCCGCGTCGGTGCCGGAATGCCCCTGGCCGATGATCAGTTTGGTGGAGGATATATTCAGTGACAGCCGCAGCATCAGCGAGGCCAGAAGGATCGTCGGGAAAGAGGAAAAATCCAGCGGCCGTTCGATAAACAGGGTGATGGTAAAGATCAGGATGGCAAGCCCAAAGGAGGCCGCCAGGCCAACATCAAGAACCCAGGCCGGCATCGGCAAGATCATCATCACAATGATAGCCATCAACGCCAGCGCCAGCATGACGGTCGGACTGAATAGTTGTTCTATGGTAAGCTTAGGCACAGTTCAGGCCCCGCAAATTGCTAGATTCAAACTGATGGAATGCCTGGATAGGAGCCCAAGGACCCAATCTGAAGCGCATGTCCGTTTTCCGGGGCTTTGTCAGCACCTGCGGTTGCCGCGCAAATAGCCGTCTGCCAGCCAACCGGTGCCGACGATCAGGCTTCGCGATACCGGTTGCCGGCAACCAGTGCCTGTCAATCTTTATCAAGTGAGGATTCAGAACGGTACTCGTTACTGAGCGCGTCCTGAACTCTGCGCTTATTGCGCGCAGAACCAGCCCTTTCAGGCAAAGTAAAATATAGTTTTCCGGCATTCTGCCCGTTCCAAATCAGGATTCACCCGATCATCACGTTATCGGCAGCCCGTTGACAAAGTGTTATCAGCACAAACAAAGGCCGCCCTTGATCCGGGCGGCCTTTGTTTGTGTGAACATTCTATCTGATCACTGAAGATCCTAAGGACTCGCCAAATCGGTGCCAACTTTGTTCAACAGATCAGCAATGCCGCCACGAGTGCCCGCACTGCTTTCGACCAAGGCCCGTGCATGAGCCAGCGGAGACAGGCCTTCCGGATCTTGCGCGGTTTCGCCAATTTGCGTGGTGACAGAGGCAACGGCACCGAATTGCGCTTCATCTCCAGTCTCCATCGCTTCAATGGCTCCCAAGTTTTCAGAATGCCAAAACCCGCGGGCTGCTGCGTCGGCCTCATCCTCGGCAAGAAGGTACTCTCCGGCCCGGTCATATTCACCATTGCGCCACAAGGCTGCCGCACGCATCCGGTTGGCTTCGGAACCTTCCAGCCCCATCAGCTCAACAAGGGCCCGATGCGGTTTGTCCAACTCCAACGCGGCCTCTGCCATCATCAGGCGGCGGGCTTCGTTTTCCGGCTCCAGCGCAAGCTTGGTTAGCAGGCCCTGTGCTTGCTCAGCAAATCCAAGGTCCAGCAACCTGCGGGCGACGGCCGGTGCTACCGATGCGGCTTCCGTCGCGCTTGCCTGACCGGAGAAAACCAGTGAGTACTGCAAAAAAGTCACGTCATCCGCGCGTTCCGCCAACAGCAGCATCAACGGCTCCAGCGCCGCTGACCGTGCATTCGGGCCGTCCTGTTCAGACAGGCTGTTCAGTTCTTGAAATGCATCCTGAAACTGCCCCATCAAGGCAAGAGAAGCGACCTGCGCCTGACGCAACTCTGCTCCGAGCTTTGTATCGCGGTTTTCAAGTTCATAAGAGGCAATCAAATCCGGCACGTCAGGAGACAGCGCCTTGCGCTCCTTGACGCTGAGAGCAACCAGATCGATCAGTGCTGCCGGTGCATTTCCGTTCCGTTCTGCAACCTCGCTGGTCAGCTCTTCAGCCACCTTTTCGGTATCGCCTGCCAATTCGGCAATCGCCGCCTCAGCAAGATTGATTTCCGGAACGTCCTCAACGCCGGTCCGGTCAACCGCTCTCAGCACTGCCTCGGCGATATGGTTATCTCCGGCTTCGGCAAACATCTTGCTGATCCGCGGCCCCAGGTGCACCCGCAGGTGAGTCGGCATTTTGGAAAACGCTTGCTGAATGGCGTCGGTGTTGGCGCTTTTCTTGACCAGACCATCCGCCAAAGCACCCCACAGGGCACTGTCGCCATCGCAGCCTTGCTGTCCTGAGAACGGGTGATTAACCGGCAGAACAGCTCCATCCATCAGCATCGCCATTGCATCAAGAAAGGCTATATCCGGCGCATCCTGATTTTCTGGAGGGAGAATAGTCAAAATGGAGCGGGCTTCGGCGCCAAAGCCGAAGTAGAGATATATCCGTGCGAGCGCAAAAACACTTGCTGGATTCACATCATCAAATTCTCGGACCAATGCGCTGCGCACCGGTGCCAGCTGATCCGCAAACGGGCTTTCATTGCCCCAGGAATGGATGGCAACATCACGGTCTTGCAAACAATGCTCTGCTTCTCCGCTGCCGCCAGTCAGGGCAGCCATTAGCCCGGTTTCACGATCGATTGCAGAGGTCACGGAAATATGGTCCAAAGGGTTCAACGGCCTGTCTGTACGGCCCAGAGGGTCCAATACAGCGGCGCTATCCGCACCAGTAAGCCCATTTGCCGCCACACTCAAAAGTCCTTGATTTGCAGCCCGTCCGATCTGTTGCAGCAACCGTTGCTCGGAATCTTTGACCGCTGCCGCGCGCTCAGTTTCTTCCATGCTGAGCAGCATTCCGGTCTCAGGGAGCCCGGAAGCCGCATTGGCTTCAGCGGTTTCTGCCTGAACCGGAAAGCTGTTGCCATCCAACGGCAAAGCAACTTCCACAGTTTCTTCTTGCTGCTTGGCTGCGCCCGGTTCAGGTGCTTCTTCAGTGTCCTGCGGCCGGACTGTTTGCGCCGGATCCGCACGATCCGCTACAGCCGCAGCCAATTCCAGCGCCATCCGCGCGTCAGCTGCGGCCGATTGAGAGAAATTGAACCTGTAACCGCTCTGCGTGGCCTGCGGAGTAAGCGGCAAAATACTGCCGGCAGCAGAATACTGCCGCTGTGTTTCCGGTTTGCCACCATCACGTATATCAAGCACCAGGTAGCCATTCTCCTGAACATAGGACGTGACCGTGCAGTCACAGCCAAGTTGCAATCGAAGCGGCTGACCTGGCCCGTTCTGCACGAGTGATTGCAGGCGGGTTCGAGGGATCAGGTTGAAGACACGCGACGTATCGAACACTGCTTGTGGCGCGTCAATATTCACTGTCGCCGTCGTGCCGCTTTGAGCCAGCGACCAATCCGCGCCATCCGGCAGGCGCATCACCAAGCGGGTGAAGCCGTTGTGCTCTCCCGAACGGGTCACAATTGTCTGCGCCTGGACAGCCCCTGCCGTCAGAAGCGCGGCTGCAGTGGCAAGTGCTCGCCAAATCATGCTGCGTCCTGTTTCACCGATTTGAGGGCCTCTTCAAGTTCAGCGAAGCCGGGACGGAAATGCGAAGGTGTGTTCTGGCGCCCGACTTCGATGCAGATTGCTGCTGCATGGTTGTGCAGATTGGCCACCAAAACCTCACGGATAAGCTGATAAAAATGCGCGTCTTCCTCGGTTACCGCTTTTACCTTGGTCGCAAAGGGACCCACGAGGCCATAAGCCAGGAACACGCCAAGAAAGGTACCAACCAGAGCGCCGCCAATCAGCTTGCCCAGAACTTCCGGAGGCTGGTCGATGGACCCCATGGTTTTGATGATGCCAAGCACCGCCGCAACAATTCCCAGTGCCGGCAACCCGTCTGCCAGGGTTTGCAAAGCGTGGCTGGAGTGCATTGCATGATGCAGGTTGGCCTCCATGCGCTTTTCCAGCACTTCTTCCACCTGATGCGGATCGTCATAGTTCATCGAGGCCGACCGCATGGTGTCGCAAATCAGGTTCACCGTTTCCTTGTCAGCCAAAATCTTGGGGTACTTATTGAAGACAGAGGAATTTTCCGGGTCTTCAATGTGTTGCTCCACTTCAACCGGATTCGCCCGCGCGATCCGGATCAGGGCAAACAGAAGGCACAGCAGGTCGCGGTAATCGTCCGGCTTCCACTTCGGGCCCTTGAAGACCTTACCGACGTCCTTCAACGTATGCTTGATGCCGCCCATGTCATTGCCGATCAGAAAAGCACCGGCTCCGGCACCGCCGATCATCATCAGCTCAAAGGGCATGGCCTTAATAATGATCCCCATCTTGCCGCCGGCCAGGAGATAGCCGCCGAACACCATGACAAAGATCACCACTATGCCTACAATCCCGATCATGGGTCCACTCCGAATTCCATTGGTTTTTATTAGCTTAGGCGAGTCTTCCTAAGGAAAGACTAAACGGCGGCGGCCGAATTACTCCTTCGGCACTGCGCCGTTACGTCCAGCCAAAACAACGCTGATAGTATAGGCGGCTTCCGGGCTCAGCCCTGCCATGATTCCTGCCGCAGCCTCGGGCTGCATCCGGGCGAGGAAACCGGCCGCAAAGGCAGGGTCCATTTCCTCAAACAGAGCCGCGGCTTCTTTGGGTTTCATCTGTTCATAGACCGACGTAAGACGTGTCACATCCGCTTCGGTCGCACCATCCGCCAACGCGAGAGTTGCCCGTAAATTCTCTTCTGCCTGTTCCAGCGAAGCCAGTTTCTTGTCGATTGCCTGATCGGCAATTTCCAGAGCTTTCATCCGGTCCTGAATTTCCGCTTCACGGGCGGCCAGGGCATGTTCCCGTTCCTTGAAGGCTGCCAGCATCGTTTGCAGTTCTGCAGAAGTGGGCATCGAGTCACGCTGCGGTTCCCCCTTGTGTGGCTGCGTTTCGCCACCGGGTTCCTGCAGGCTGGCCACTTCACGGGCAATTGCAGGCCCCGCTTCAAGAGCCAGCCGCACAGCAGCAGAGCCCATCAGCAGCACCGCCAGCATCATCAATGTGCCGCTGCGCCGGAACCGCCTGGTTTTCTTTGCTGCCTTTGCCATTACGCCACCCGATTCTGGCTGCGGTTATGCCGGACGAACATCAAGCCGGAAGGCTTTGCGCCATCCTCCTCTTCGCCAGACGGCTGCGAATCCGCCTCGTATGCGGCGGCCATCGCGTCGTCCTCGGCCGAAGGTTTGACTGCCGGAGCCGCAGTTCCGGCCTCGGGGATGTCATGCATGGATGCCATCATCAACTCCAGCCGCTGAGCCACTGTTTCGGCCCGGCCCGTCAGTTGCTGCAGCGCCTTGCTGGAGCCATCGGACACCTGTTGGGCCGATTGCAGTGACTTGTTCAGATCATCGACCTGGGCAGACAGGACGGCAACTGCACCGCCCACACCTTTTTCCAAATCATTGAACCGCTTCAGCCTGCGCGACAGCACCAGACAATAGAATCCGGCACCCAGCGCACCGGCCGCAAGCAGGATATCAGCAATAATTTCCATCCTGTCCTCCTAGTTCAGTACGAAATCCATAATCAGCAGATCACGCACCCGGCCCTGGCCGGTTGCAATATTGATCCGCCGCAGCATCTGCGCCCTCAGTTTCGGCAGCGCCATCGGATCGGTCAGATCCTCTAGCTCCAGTGCTCTCAGGTAGCTGTTCAGGACATCGATAACCCGCGGCAGGATTTTTTCGACTTCGGCCTGGTGGGCCAAGTCGACCTCTAGTTGCGCGCGGAACCGTAAATGCTTGATACCGCTGGCTTTACGCAGGGTAATCACAATCGGGTCCATTTCGATAAAGGCAAGATTGGCGATATCCTCCGCCGTCTCACCACTGTCCACGCCTTCTGGCGCCACTTCGGCCGCAGGCGCCGGTTCCGGCGCCGCTTTCTGACCAAAGGGAAGAAGGCCTGACTGAACGGCAAAGAATCCGCCGCCGCCGCCAGCCAATGCCAGCACCACCCCGATAATCAGGGGCAGTTTGCTTTTCTTGGCCGGGGCATCTGCTTCCGTATCTACTGCAGCGTCTGTCATGGCTATCCCTAAAACGTCGTGCAGCATCTTCATAACCTGCGAGGAACTAACCGAATGTTAAGGCCGATCCGTCAAAAAGGTTGCACGCCGGAGAGAACGCCGGTGCGACGGAGGTTAATGTGCAGCAGATCAAGAATGTCTGGGCTGAAATGGACATGCGAAAGCGTCTGATAGCCGTGGGTGCCACGGTCATCATGATTCTCAGCGTGATCGCGATGTCCCATGTGGCAAGCAAGCCAACAATGACACTGCTCTATGCCGGGCTGGAAAGCGGCTCGGCCGGAGATGTGGTGCGGGCGCTGGAACAGCGCGGTGCCCAATATGAAGTGCGTGGCAGCTCAATCTACGTGCCGTCAACGCAGCGTGACGAACTTCGGATGACACTGGCCAGCGAAGGCCTGCCCGCCAATGGCGGCAAAGGGTACGAGCTGCTCGATTCGCTCAGTGGCTTTGGCACCACCTCGCAGATGTTCGACGCCGCTTATTGGCGCGCAAAGGAAGGCGAGCTGGCTCGCACTATTGTTGGCAGCCCGCATGTAAGCCAGGCACGGGTGCATATCGCAAATGCCGGCTCGAACCCCTTTCAGCGCACCGTAGAACCCACCGCGTCGGTTTCAGTCGTGCCGATGGGATCCCCAGTAACACCTGCACAAGCCAACGCGATCCGCTTCCTCATTTCGTCTGCGGTCACCGGCCTTGCCGTTGAAAACGTTGCAGTGATTGATGCCAACGGCGCGTTGATCGGGTCTTCGGATGCCACTGCAGCCGCCGGCGCCGGAACCGATGACCGGTCCCAGACGCTTCGCGAACGTGTCATGCGCTTGGTTGAGGCACGCGTCGGCCAGGGAAATGCGGTGGTCGAAGTGAGTGTCGCGACCGTCACCGACACCGAATCAATCCGGGAAAAGCGGGTGGACCCGAAAAGCCGTGTCGCCGTCAGCACTGACGTCGAGGAACGTGCCGACTCATCTACCAACCAATCCGGAGAGGTCACGGTTGCCTCCAACATTCCCGACGGCGACGCCGCCTCAGGCCAGGGGTCAAAAGCCAATACCAGCGCCACCCGGGAGCGAATCAACTATGAAATCTCGGAAACCGAGAAAGAGATCCTCCGCGGTCCCGGAGCCATCAAGCGCCTGACCGTTGCAGTGCTGGTCAATGGTTCCGCAGTGACAAATGACGCAGGTGAAACTGTATTCCAGCCCCGGCCGGAAGACGAGTTGACCGCCTTGCGGGAGCTGATTTCCGCCGCTGTCGGTTTTGACGCGGACCGCGGGGATGTGATTACGCTCAAGTCCATGGATTTGCCGACAGTGGAGCCACAGGGTTCCGTGGCCACCGCAGGGTTCATGGACAACCTCTACTTTGACGCAATGTCGCTGATCCAGCTCGCGGCTCTGGCCCTGGTCAGCCTGATCCTGGGCCTGTTCGTCGTGCGTCCCATTTTGTCGAATCAAGCGGCTCCGGTAGCAGCGCTGTCCGGTCCGGAGGGTGGCGGGCTGCCGGGGCTGCCAGGTGTTGGCGGCGACGGGTTCATGACTGCCCCGGATCTTGGTGCGGGACTCGCACTTGAGGGTGAAATTGAAAACAACGAAACCGGACAGTTCGAACCATTGGGCGACCTGCCTGCCATGGGTACTGGCGGTGACATGATGGGAGCGGCCGGTTTTCCGGCACTGGGCGGTGGCATGGATGACCCGGTCGACCGTTTGCGCAACTTGATTGGCGAGCGTCAGGAAGAAACCGTGCAGATCCTGCGCGGCTGGCTGGAAGAAAACAAGGAGCAAGCCTGATGACAATAGCACATTTGCTCGAAGACTTCGGAATGAATACCTCGGCAGAGCCTGCCCTGCCCGCAGTTTCCGAGGAACTTATAGAAGAACAGCGACTAGCCTCCTTTGAGAACGGGTACAGCGCCGGCTGGGACGATGCCGTGACAGCCAAAGATCAGGAAAGCAGCCGGATATCGGCAGAGCTGGCCAATTCTCTGGAAGATCTCAGCTTCACCTATCACGAAGCGCAAAGCCAGTTGCTCGATTCGCTGGACCCAATGTTCAAGGTGCTTACCAGCGCCGTGCTTCCGGATGCCATGGCTGCCTCCTTCGGGCATCATATCGTCGATCAGCTTGCGGAAATGGCCAAGGGCCAGACCGGTCAGCCGATGCAAATCGTGGTCGCTCCCGGGGAGGCCGCACCAGTGCGCAGCCTGCTGCCGGACAATTTCTCCGTTCCGGTCACCGTGCAGGAAGACAGTGTGTTGTCTCCCGGACAGGCCTATCTGCGCATTGGCAGCACGGAATGCGAAATCAATTGCGACGCCCTTCTAGAATCGATCCAGGACTCGATAGAGGCCTTCACCTATCACGCGAAAGAGGACAGCCAGTATGGATGATGCTGCCGACCTGAACATGAAATCCGCTGATGCAAACAATCCCTTTGTTTCGGTTCCCGTCGAAGTCGTTGTCTCGGTCGGCAAAGCCCGGCCGCTGATCCGTGACCTGGTCAGCCTTGGCGAAAATGCGATTCTCACTTTGGATAAGCGGGTCGAAGACCCCGTTGATCTTTACGTCGGCGACCGGCTGGTCGCCCGTGGCCAGCTCGAAGAGCTGGAGGGAGATCAGGCTGGCCAGTTGGCCGTGCGCCTGACAGAAATTGCTGATCTTCAAAGCGGTTTGGGATGACACACAAGACTATTGTGCGGGCGGCCCTGGCTGCAGCAATCCTGCTGGCCATACCGCAAACCGCCCTGGCTCAAGAACTGAGCCTTTCGCTGGCAGACGGCGAGTCGATCTCTGCCCGTTCAATCCAGCTAATACTGCTGATTACCGTGCTCAGCCTGGCTCCTGGCCTGCTGATCATGATCACCTGTTTTCCATTCCTGGTGACCGTGCTATCGATTCTGCGCCAAGGCATCGGGCTGCAGCAAGCACCGCCCAACATGCTGATCATCAGTCTGGCTCTGTTCCTGACCTATTTTGTGATGGAACCAGTCTTTACCGAAGCCTGGACCACTGGCATCAATCCGCTTCTGGAAGAACAGCTGGAACCAGGCGAAGCCATCACTCGCAGCTTGGAACCCTTCCGTGCCTTCATGGCCAACCGGCTGGATCCGGACACATTTTATGCAATTGCAGACCTCAGGCCGGAAACCCAGGGCATGGACCCCGTGCCCGAAGCGCCTCTATCGGCACTGGTTCCAAGCTTCCTACTGTCGGAAATTTCGCGCGCCTTTCAAATCGGATTTCTCGTCTTCCTGCCTTTCCTGGTCATTGATCTGGTTGTTGCTGCAGTTCTGATGTCCATGGGTATGATGATGGTGCCGCCTGCCATCGTGTCCCTGCCCTTCAAACTGGCATTTTTTGTAGTTGCAGATGGCTGGAGCCTGATCGCCACCGCTCTGGTACGCAGCTACTACCCCTGAACCCTTCCAATGATCTGGGGAAAGCCCCGGCATCTATGTAGTGCCCGGACTTTCTCCAGATCACAGTAACTGTCCACAAGCATTCATAGTTGCCTCTGTTTTTGAAATAAAAGGCGTCCCAAAGCACCCCCTGAAATTTCTATTCAGAGGCTCCTTTGAGGGATCGAGAGAGCGGATTGGTGAAGTTGGCGGTGCAAAAAACTGCGAAGATCAGCCGGCGTATTTCCGCTGAGTTAAGTCCTTCAAGCAGATCTACCGCGAGTTTCGAGTGTCCGCGCGAGACGCAAGAGATTGTGCATGACGCCCATGGCAAGGCGTTTTCTCCTTCGGCGGGGCCTGTGCGAGGGGCATCTGCGACAGCGGTGATTGACTGTTATTGGTCCGTCGACAAGGAACGCGAAGACTCCAGTGGATACGACCCTTGACGGTAAGGGCCGGCCCAGCAATCACAGGTTCCAGCAGATTTGGGAGCATTCTCCGATCGATCAGCCGCCCATTGGGCTTGAACCTATGACGCCCAATCGGACAGACCTGTACTCCCGCTTCCGGTTCGGAGAAAGGTCGGGCCGAGAACCAGCTCGGCGTGCTCCGGCGCCGGTTCTTCGTGTCTCGGTTAGAATTCAATTCTTATGGCAAGCTGAAGGCCCGGCGACTGGCCGATTTTCTCGCGCAACCGCATCTGGAGCTGCAAGACAGAACGGTCCGGAATAGCGCACCAACCTTGTTCCGTATGTCAGCCCGGTGTGATCAGGGCCTCTGCCAGCCGATTGGACTGCTGGCAGCCGCGCGCGCCTTCGGACCCGGCAAATCACTCTGCGACCCGCGACACTGTTTTCCTGTTTCAGCCCGCGATCCTGGCACATTGCGCAACGGAGCGCCGTTCAAGAATTGGGAACTGCCTACTGCGATCAGACGCGTTCAGTGCAAACTGGAACGTCGGCCCCGTTCGGTCATAGAGGACCTTCTCCGGTGCCCCACCCATTTCCCCAATAGGCGGCGATGTGGCACCGCAGAACCGTCTGCAAGTTCTGGTTGGACGCAAACCGGCCCCAGAGCCAGCGCGAGTGACCAAGAACGAGGCCTCAAAGCCAGCCTTTCCGGGTCACACCAGGCTCGTCTTTGAACTCCACCTTGAGCTCGGCAAAGTCCACCTGCGCCTGACGACCTGGCCGTGTCTCAAACCGCTGCGCAAAACCGCGAAGATAAACAACGTTGATGCACAGGCATGGCTTACCTGGGTTCTGGCTCAGATTGCGGATCAAAAGATCCACCCATGAGCGAACTCGTGCCATGGCGGTACGCTGCTATCGCAGCGTCGCATGGAGCACCGGAACCGCGCCAAAGCGCCTTTGCCGGGCGGTTACTTCTGATTTGCGGCGCAGGCACCTGCATCCGGAACGACCGGTGCGGGCCGGTCCTTGACGTCGTTGATCTGGTCGCGGACTGGATGCTGGAGCACGCGGAGAACGCCAGGTGCAAATCGCGGACCTGATCTTGCGCCCAGACTTCCTGATCCTGGATGAGCTTTAATACCTGCCCATCGCCCGGATCGGCGGGCAGCTGCTGTTCCACCTGATCAGCAAGCACTATGTGCGCCACTCCATCACCGTCACAACCAACCTCGGTTTCGGTGAAAAGCCAAGTATTTTCGGCGACGCCAAGAGGGCAAGGCCAGTATTAGTTTTAGCGCTTGCAACTTTCATGTTGCAATGCCCACGAAATTTGCGCGGATGAGCCCCCTTCTCCACCCAAACGAAACCGTGCAACAGCATGGGTCCTTGTCCAGAACTGCGCGTCCAGCCCGCATATCGCGATACAAAAAAAGCCCTGGCCGCTGCAAGCTGGGCCAGGGCTCTTCTCCGCGTCTGCTCATGCTGATCTAACGGACGACAAACTCTGCATGCAATGCACCGGCCGCTTTCAGGCTTTTGAGAATATCGATCATGTCCCGCGGCGACACGCCCAAGGCATTCAAACCTGCCACGACTTCGGACAACGAAGTTGTCTCCGGCACTTCGGCAAGTTGGACGCCCTCTTCTTCCTCAATAGCTGCACCGGTGCGCGGAACGACAACCGTTTCACCATTTGCGAAGGGATTAGGCTGCACCACCAGCGGCGTCTCTTCGATCCGCAAAGTAAGATTCCCTTGAGCCACCGCAACGCGGGAAATCCGCACATCGCTGCCCATCACAATCGTTCCGGAACGCTGATCCACCACAACCCGCGCCTTGCGCTGAGGTTCAACCAGTATGTTCTCGATCCGGCCCACGGCGTGAGCCGTCGAACGGGTGTTTGTGCGCTTGATATCAACCTCGACAGTTCCGGAATCCCGCATCAGGGCAACGTTGCGGCCAAACTCATCGTTGATCGCCCGTTCAATCCGGCCGGCTGTGGTGAAATCCGGCTCCCGCAAGGCCAGGCGCATGGAGCTGAGAGAGGACAGATCAAAGCCGATCTCACGTTCGACCCGGGCGCCCGAAGGGATCACACCGGCGGTTGGCACCCCTTGGGTTACCGTGGCAGCGTTGCCTTCAGCAACCGCTCCACCCGCCAAGATTGTACCTTGGGAGACGGCATAAATCTGCCCGTCCGCAGCATTGAGCGGTGTCATGATCAGGGTGCCGCCCAACAGGCTCTTGGAGTCACCGATGGCTGACACCGTTACATCAATGGTGCTTCCCACCCGGGCAAAAGGCGGCAGTGTGGCGGTTACAAAGACCGCCGCAACGTTTTTTGGCCGGAACTGCTCACCGGTCACATTGACACCAAGCCGCTCCAGAATGTTGGACATGATTTCTTCGGTAAACGGCGAATTCCGCAGCCCGTCACCGGTGCCGTCCAAGCCGACGACCAGGCCGTAACCGACCAGATCGTTGCCGCGGACGCCATCAAATTCAACCAGATCCTTAAGACGGATGGTATTTGCCTGCGCCACTGCGGGCAGCAGGAGCAGGCAAGCGAAAAGAAGGCGAAGAAATACCTGCATCAGAGATAATTCAACAGTGAGAGCTGCGAGCTGCGCGAAGTGATTGTATAGAGTCCTTCAAGCTGCGTTTGTGCCTCTTCCAGCCGCGTATAGGTTTCATATGGATCGGCAGACACCAGGTTGTTTTTGACAATGCTCAAGCTGGTTTTCGAAGCCTCATTGCGGGTGTTCACCGCTTCAAGCTGGCCTTCGATAAAGCCAACATCCGCTTGCAACTGAATCAGCTTGTCCACGCTGTCTGTAAGCTCGCTGCTGGCTTGGCGGACAAGGTCGACTTTCACATCATCCGTCAAACCGAGACTGGGTTCATCTGCTAGAGCTGTAATGACGTAACTCTGCAGCGCATGTTTGAGATTGTCATCATCAGCGCGGATGCCCAGTGTTACCTGTTCACCCTCGCCAACGGTGACAGGCTGCAACGAAGTGGTGGAACCGCTGTACATGACAGTGTCGAATCCAGCTGGATCGTCAAACCAATCCTTCACGGCCTGAATGATGTCATTGCTTGTTGTCAGCCCGGAGACCTCGGTGAGGATTGCACTCATAAGGGTGCCGGTGTCATTGAGCGGCTTTGTATCCGTCGCGGTGCCCGCAAAGATTGTACGCCCGCCGACAGATGCATTCAACAGATTGATTGCACTGGATATTCTTTGCTTGGCCTGGCTTCCGAACTGCTCAGCGTTGTCAACGTCAATGGCGGACGACAGCGTCAGGATGTCATTCCGCATCGCTTGCACCTGGCTTTGCACCTTATCAAGGCTGCCCTGCGTCGTGGTGGCAAACAGCTGAACTTCGCCATTGGCGACCATATAGCTGTCGAGCCGGTTCAAGGTGTTTTCGAGATCCGCCAGATAGGTAAAGTCACCACCCAGACGTTCGGTCAGGTTAGACGACTTACCGGTAGCAAACTCTTCGGAGAGCGTTGTTATATTCTGCTGCAATTCCGCATTGCGGCTGCGGAGAAAGAGGTGCTGCGCCATATCACCATAGGAATTCAAAATCATGCGTCAGATCCTCAGTAGTGTATCCATAAGTTCGTCGACAACGGTGATCACCCGGGCATTGGCCTGGTAGTACTTTTCCACCAGCAACAGGTTCTGCAATTCAGCATCCGTATCGACGCCGAGCCCCAGTTCCGCTTGGCTCAATTCGTTGAAGCTGGCCGCCGCAAAGGCCGATGCGCGCGACGCTGTTTCATTGTCCTGTGCAAACCGCGACAGAAGGTTTGCACTCAGCGTCGAAGCTGTCATGTTCGCTGTGCCTAGCCCGACCGAAGATACCGTCCGGGTGGCGTTCAGCGTGTCGGAATAAGCCTGCAGCAAACTGGAATCACCTGGATCACCTTGACCCGCTGCGTAAAGGCCGTCGCGGAACCGCCATGTTTCTCCGGTGCCGTCCAAGGCCACCAGATCATTCAATTCAATGCGGTTGGAGATACCGACGAAATTTGCCGGGTCATAGAAACCGCCATCATCCGTGAAGATGCCGGCGTCGGTGACGCCAATGGTGGCATCCAGTGCGGGATCCTGAAACCGCTCGATCAGATCGGCGGCCATTGTGTCAAGATCCTCTTGGGCTTCCACAGCAGTTACATCCCGGATTTCGAACTGGGCTGTAAGCTTGCCACCCCGAAGCGGTCCGTCCGGGCTGGTGTCAATCACTTTGCCGTTGACCTCAAGCCCGGAAATCAATGCATTCCCCAGTGTCATGTGCGGAAGGATATCCCGCGACGGAGTAAAACTCAGCTCGGACGCCTTGCCGTCCAACAGCATAACCCCGCCGGTTGAGTAGAGCGTCACCTGGCCATTTTCGCGCCGGACAACATTGACTGGAATGATTTCGTTGACCTGATCAACCAGCTGATCCCGCTGGTCCTGCATCGCTACAGCATCCATGCCACCGGCTTCGACGACCATTATGCGGGCATTCAGTTTTTCGATTTCCTTCAGCGCCTGATTCACGGTTTCAACCTGAGAGTCGATCGCATTGTCCGCGTTGATCCTAAGATCCCGCAACCCTTCAGCCGTGCGGGAAATCGAGTCGGCCAGCGAATTCGCCTTCACGGCCAAATCATTCAGCCTGGGCTGTGAATCCGGGCGTGAGACCGCCTCAATCAATGAAGACTCGAAATCCGATAGGTGCGAAGCCAGTGACATCTCGTCGTCAACTGTGCCGACCAGATCGGACATCCGGCCGTAGAAATCAGACTGGATCCTGGACGCGCCGTAGTCTGCCTCGGCAACTCTGCGGTTAGTGATCAGAACCGGGTCGTTGATGCGCTGAACATGCCCGACCCGGACGCCGGGAACGCCAACGCCAGGACTGTTCAGATCCAACACCCGGCGCGAATATCCAGGTGTCAGAGCGTTGGCCAGGTTTTCCGAAACCACTTGCGAGGACCGGCTGGCCGCGGTCAGACCGCTCATCGCGCTGTTAAGGGCGGAATAAATAGACATGTTCAGCCTGCTTTCGTGAAGCCAATGTCAGGGAGCATCAAGCGCTTTAGCGCTTGATGTTGGTGGTTTCCTGCAACATTTCGTCAACGGTCTGGATTACCTTGGCGTTGGACGAATAGGCGCGCTGTGTCTGGATCATATCCGTCAGCTCGGTCGCCACATCCACAGCGGATTCTTCCTGGGCATAACCGAGAATCTCACCCGTCGGCCCGTCGCCGGCATCCCATAGGTAAAAGTCCCCGGATTCATCGGTCGGCATGTAAGTTTGCGAATCCAGTGCCCGCATACCGTTGACGTTGGAAACATCTGCCAAGGGAACTTTGTAAATCACCTTGGTATCGCCGGAGTCATATTCTGCTATGACTTCACCGCTCTCATTGATCTCAACAGCAACAAAAGAACCCACTGCATTACCGTCTTTCTTAGTGGTTCCCGGCACGAATTCATCGCCAAGCTGGCTCATACCGGTGCTACCGCCGATAGTACCAATGTTAATTTCAACCGGCCCGCCTGCAACGTTAATAGTCACCGAACCAGCGGTCGCGTCATATGCACCGCCTGTAACGGTTGCCACGCTCGCCAGAGAACCGCCCGTGGTGCTGCTGTCATCGAAGGTCAGCGTGTATTCCCCGATGTTAGCCGCCCCTGTTGCGGAATCCACGATTTCCATCGTCCATTCATTGGTGCCAGACGTTGCCGGCAGTGTCGCAACATTTGGCGTATACGTAATGGTAAGCTCTTCAGCATTGCCCATATTATCGTAATACAAGACGACCTGTTCAACCGGATCGCCTGACGCCCCAACATCTGTCTCATCAGCGGGCAAGTTGGCGGTCAGGCTGATTTCTGTTGTTGGTTCCGCAGATAGGCGGTTCAGGTCGACATGGATCGGTTCCAACGCATCAGATGTATCACGTGCTGCATCCGGAACTGAACCATCAGCCAGCGCCGGCCAGCCCATCAGCGCCAGGCCCGATTCAGTTGTCAGATACCCATTTGAATCAGTACGGAAAGACCCGGTGGTGGTCAGCATCATCTGCGGGTCGCCGCCAGCCACTACTTCAGTGATCGAGGCCACAGGCAGCATGCCGCGTCCGCGCACTGCAATATCTGTGGCATTGTTGGTTGACACCAGCGGCCCACGCTCATCGATCAGGCGGACATTGGTGGTACGCACACCACCAGCCGAATAGGTGCCGCCTGAATTCGACAAGACCATGGAATGGAAATCTGTTTCTACCCGTTTGTACCCGCGGGTCGAGGAGTTGGCGATGTTATCGGAAATGGAAGCCAACCGGCTGGCGTTGGCGCTCAATCCTGAAACACCCGCGTTCAGCGACGAAGAAATGGTCATAGCGCGCCTTTCTGCTGCATCTAATCATTCTGGATGCAACAGCTAGCGCAGGAGCGATTAACGGGCGGCTAACAGATAAAATATGACTTATCTGCTGGCCGCCTGTCGTAATGTTTTCAGTGGCTTATTCGCGCAAAAGGATGATTTCGATCCGGTCGTTGCGGGCTGCCATCGGGTTTCCGACCGCCAACTTGCGGTCGGCATGGCCGGTCACCCGGTGAATCCGGCCCGTTGCCAGCCCACCCGATTCGAGCAGCGTGCGTGTTTTGTCGGCTCTGTCATGGGACAGCTCCCAAACCGGATTCTTTGCCAGCACAACCGGATGGGATCGGATGTGGCCACCAATGGCGACATTGCTGGTAACACTTTCCGACACCCGCGCAATCATCCTGACCAGATCCCGGAACAACGGCGTTGGCTCAGCTGCACCCTCTTTGAACAGCGGGATGTCTTCTGTGGCAAAAAGTTCGATTATCAACCCTTCGTCAGTGACCCGGGTCACAATGTGGCGGGCCATCGCAACCGTCACCATGCTCTCTCCGCCACGTCCAGACAACTGTTCTTCGATGGCGCGGAACTTGGAGTCTTCTTCCTCGCGCTTCTCGTTGGTCTCGACTCCGGTTTCTCCCTGCGCCTGCTGCGCATCCATCGGATTGATATCCGTTGCCCCGGTACCTGATTGCGGCTGAATTTCCTCGGTGAACATACTGTCACCTTGAAACGCACCATTGCCACCGCCGGAAACCCGGCTTAGCGGAATTGACGGCGAGAAGTAATCCGCCAGACCCTTGCGTTGTTTTTCCGTCGTCGCGTTCAGCAGCCACATCAGCATAAAGAAGGCCATCATCGCGGTCACGAAGTCGGCATAAGCCACTTTCCACGCGCCACCGTGATGGCCATCGCCACCACCTGATTTTTTCTTCTTGATGATAATGGGCGCCACATTGCTTTGTGCGCTCATATCCACCACCACTATTTTCACCCACCCCCGGGATAACAGGCGGCGCGTTAAACCGGTCTTAACAATTAAATTTGCCGGCAGTTCTCACTCTCAGCCGTCGGCTGGTCCAGGCAGGCCGTGCCAGCCTCCCTGCTGTAAATTTGCATCTTAAAGACAGCTTATCTTGACATCGAGAAATCTTATCGAAGGTTGATCGAGAGCAACCAGCCCAAACCGGTCCAGCGATAGAGTCTCCTCAACACGGCAAATGGGACACGAAAAGGAGAACACTATGCTGACCCGCAGAGCCGCACTTATGGGAGCAGCCGGCGTAGCAGCGCTGCCTGTACTTGCCAAAGCCGCCAAAGCTGAAAGCACCACCGTCCACGAGAGCGCTGCACCGGCGGACCTGTCCAGCCTGCAGCGTATCAAGCGTGAACTGCTGCCCCCCCCCTTCGTGCACGAGCACGAACAGGTGGCACCCGCTGCGCCGCGCATCGTCGAGTTCGAGATGAAGATCGCCGAGAAGGAAATCGAGGTCGACCAAGGCGCTTACCTGCAAGGCATGACCTTCAACGGATCGATTCCGGGACCGATGATGGTGGTGCACGAGGGCGATTACGTTGAGCTTACCCTGATCAACCCGCCGGAAAACATGCTGCAGCACAATATCGACTTCCATGCAGCCACCGGCGCTCTGGGCGGCGGCGCGCTGACCTTGGTGAACCCGGGCGAGAAGACTGTGCTGCGGTTCAAGGCAACCCGGCCGGGCACCTTTGTCTACCATTGCGCGCCAGGCGGCCCGATGATCCCATGGCACGTTGTCGCCGGTATGGCCGGATCAATCATGGTTCTTCCGCGGAACGGGCTTACGGACCACAATGGCGATCCGGTCAGATATGACCGCGTCTACTATATCGGGGAAAACGAGTTCTACATTCCGAAGGACGGGAATGGCGACTACATCCGGTACGAAGATGTCGGTGAAAGCTACCCCGATACCCTTGAAGTCATGAACGGGCTGATCCCCAGCCACGTTGTATTCAATGGCGCGGTAGGGGCGCTGACCGGCGAAAACGCACTGAAGGCCAAACAGGGCGAGAAAGTACTGTTTGTTCACAGCCAAGCCAACCGCGACAGCCGCCCGCATCTGATTGGCGGGCACGGCGACCTGGTTTGGGAAGCGGGCAAGTTCAACAATGTGCCGGACCGCGATCTGGAAACCTGGTTCATTCGCGGTGGTTCCGCGGGCGCGGCGCTCTATGAATTCCTGCAACCGGGAGTCTACGCCTATGTGAACCACAATCTGATCGAGGCGGTGAACCTTGGCGCAACCGCACATGTGGTGGTTGAAGGTGAATGGAACAACGACCTGATGGAACAGGTGGTCGCCCCGACTGAATACTCCGGCTCTTGAGCTTAGGCCGGACGTGACACTGGACTGGGCGGCCGCAGCACGCGGCCGCCCGTTTTTGCCTGAAGGGGACGCAGACATGAAAGTTGAGCTGATTGCCGCCGGGCTTGCTGCTGTCATTGGCCTGCCGGGCCTTTGGTATTCCGCTGTCAAGGAACCGGCCCCGCTGACGGAAACCGTATCCATCGCCGCGGATACCATTGCCTACCGCCCGATCGGCAATTTTCACCGGAACGGGAAAAGCGTGGTGCCGCCGGAACAGCAGCGTCCTGTTGCAGGTTTTGAGATCATGAAACACCAGGTCTCCGCCGCAGAATATGCCGCCTGTGTGGCAGCGGGTGCCTGCAAGACGGCTGACACCAACCCGGCGGAGGGCAGCCAGCCGCAAACCCACGTCAGCTGGCATGATGCCACCGCCTATGCCCAATGGTATTCCAAGGAAACCGGCCAGAGCTGGCGGCTGCCGGACGAGGCCGAATGGCAGCTGGCTGCGGCAGAAGTATTCGGCGATGAGGCGGTCGAATCCGATAGCGGCGATCCGGCCCAGCGCTGGCTGCGCCAATACGCCCGCGGCGTCACCCTGCGCGGATTGCCAGGGCCGACGCAGAATCCTAAAAGCGAGCCCGGCGCAAATAGCAACGGCCTCACCGGCCTTGGCGGCAACATCTGGGAATGGACCGGCGGCTGCATGCAGAACGGCGAGGTGCAGAAGGATGGCAGCCTCGCTTTGGGTGATCCCTACTGCAGCGCCCGCATCACCGGCGGCCGCCACCGGGCGGTTGTGATCGACTTTATCCGCGACGCCAGCGTCGGCGGCTGTGCCGTTGGCCTGCCGCCGGATTACCTGGGGTTCCGGCTGGTGAAAGACGGCTGACACTTCGCCACCGGGGCACTCCCGCGCCCGCAGGTGCCCCGGCTGCGCCGGAACCCCTTGGCGGCCTTGGGCCAGGCAGCTGCGCTGCGCTTTCCGCAGATAAACCTTTCACGGGCAAGTCTGCCTTGAAGTGCCTTCAAGATTGTTCGTTTACCCTCCCCGCATCAAGAGTAATCCGCGCCAAGGAACAGCCGCATACACGGCAAATGACACTGTGCCGGCCAATGAGATGCGGTGACACGAGCGGCCGCGCTGTGCGCCAGCACAGAGGAGCCACACCCAACTGTGAGGGGCCTCCAGAAGGAGGCCTTGGAACAGGCGGGAGCACCCCGCTCCCGGTTCAGGAGGCCCGGCTGTAACGCACCCCTTCAGGCACATGCGCATCAAAGCAGCTTGCGATAATCCGGGTCAGCGGCCGGCCTTCGGGCAGGATCTTCAGTGCCGCATCATCCAATTGCACCAGATCGCCGAACCGCGCCGCGATCTGTGCCAGATCCGCATCCAGCATCGCTGCAAGGTGCCCGAAATGCTGCTTCAACTCTACCCGGTTCAGCCGAAACTCGCACATCAGCATCTCAATGGCGCGGCCGCGCAGCAGGTCTTCATCGCTCATCACATGCCCGCGGGCGCCAGTCAAATGCCCCGCCTCGACCCTCTGCACATACGCAGGCGTGGCTGCTGCGTTCTGGATATAGCCGCCGGCAAAGCGGGAGATCGAGGACGCCCCGAATCCGATCAGCGTCGGGCAGGTGTCATCGGTGTAGCCCTGGAAGTTGCGGCGCAGATGCCCGGTGCGCGCTGCCACCTCCAGCCCGTCGCCAGGCTTGGCGAAATGGTCGATGCCAATGGCGGTAAAGCCCGCCTCGGCAAATTTTTCGGCCGACAGCCCGGCCAGATGAAAGCGCGCCAGATCGTCCGGCAGCGTCTCTTCCTTGATAAGCTTCTGCCGCTTGGCCACCCAAGGCACATGCGCATAGCCGAACAGCGCCAGCCGGTCGGGTGCAAGGCTCAACACCTTCTCCACTGTATCCGCCATCCGCGCCTGCGTCTGATGCGGCAGGCCATAGACCAGATCGGCATTCAGAGAAGTGATCCCCGCCGCGCGCAGGTCCTCGACACAGGCCCTGGTCACTTCGAACGGCTGTTCGCGTCCGATCGCCTGCTGGACCAGCGGGTCAAAGTCCTGAATGCCGATGCTGGCGCGGTTCATGCCCTCTGCCGCCAGCGCCGCGATTTTCTCCCGGTCGACCATGGTCGGGTCGATCTCCACCGAGAACTCCCAGTTATCGGTCTGCGGGAAAACCGCCTTCACCGCCTGTGCAAGCCGGTGGATCAAGGCGGGCGGCAGGATGGTTGGGGTGCCGCCGCCCCAATGCATCCGCCCCATCCGCAGTCCCTTGGGAAGCAAAGGCGCCACCTGTTTCAGCTCTTGCTCCAGCGTACCAATATAGCTTTCTACCGGGCTCAGCGTCTGAGTGCCTTGTGTGCGGCAGGCGCAAAACCAGCACAGACGCTCGCAAAAAGGGATGTGCAAATAGACGGAAACCGGCACATCCGGATCCAGCGCCTGCAATTCGCGGGCCTGATCCGCGGCGCCAACGGCTGCAGTAAACACCGGCGCGGTCGGGTAAGATGTGTAGCGGGGCACCCGGCTGTCGAACAGCCCAAGGGCTTGGAGGCGGTCAATCTGTTTCATGACTTTGGTATGCCCCTTTTCAAACCGCGCCACTTTGCGCAGGATCAAACCAGAAATCATTTTTGACGCCCGCCGCAACGTCGGAGACATTTCTTCAACACGTTGATTTAAATCGAAAAAATCAAAAGTCACCAAATTTTTCAGGAATTCGGCGCCTGCGTGCATTTTCCGTTTGACGCTTCTTACGAACCGGCTTATATGCCGGTCCCACGACACCTGCCCAGGTGGCGGAATTGGTAGACGCGCTAGCTTCAGGTGCTAGTGTCCGTATGGACGTGGAGGTTCGAGTCCTCTCCTGGGCACCATTCCCCGAATATGTGAATTCTGCGCTTCGCAACAGCAGATATCCATCTGCTCAGGCAAGAAGGCGCCGGCCGTTTCCGGCAGGCACAAGGGCAGGTTTCAGGCCACCGTGTATTGCGGAGCCGTCGCCAGGAACCGGCCATAAGCACTGGCATCCGGCGGTGCAAATTGCTCAACTATCGGGTTGGACCGCTTCCACTGCGTCGCCCCCATATCCATCAGCAGTTCGTCAAAATGCTTGAAATGGAACGGCGCCGAGCACAGGCCGCCATAGATCTGCGCGGCAGGCCGCTCCTTGCGGCGCCAATCAAGCATCATCCTGATATTGCTCTCCATTTCCGCCCGCGTGGGCTGGCGTGCCAGCTTGCCGTCGGCATAGCGGACCAGCCAGTTTGCCACCATTTCCGCCGATAGGATCGTGCAGAAGCTGGAATTGAAACCAACAAATCCCATCTCCGGCAAGTCCGGGTTCACCGACAGCCGGTAGGTCCGGTACTGGCCATCAGCCTCGATCAGCTTGGCCAGATGCTGCTTGGCCAGATAGGGGATGCCAAGCTTCCAGCCGACCGCCGAGATCACCAGGTCAGCACCGATTCTATCGCCGTTCTCCAGCACCGCCTCATCACCCTCATACCGCGAAATTGTTGTGCGCCTCGGAATAACCGAGCCGCTTTTGAAACCTTCAAACAAACCCGGCGTCACAATCGGAACCGAACAGGATACATCCTTTTCGATCGGCATGCCGGGCACCATGTCCCACTTCTTCAACCCCAGCTGAAGCTTCAAAAGCGTCTCTAACCCGCGGAAATTCACCCAAATCAACGGTTTCGCCAGACTATAGATGGCCTTGTGCAGCCAGCTGCGGCCCCAACAGTTGAACTGCACCTCCTGCGCCCGCATATAAAGCAGCTTCTTAAAGTTGATGCCGCCGACGAAATACGGAACCCGCCAGACATTCTGCCGATAGACAAGATGCACTTGCCGCGCACCATTCTGCACTGCATTCACAGCCACATCGGTGGCAGACTTTGAACCGCCCAGCACGACCACCCTCTTGCCGCGCGCATGGCCTGGATCGAGATACTCCGAGGAATGCATCACTTCCCCGCCCTGCTCTGTGAAAGCGTCCTGCCCGGGATGGGTCAGGATGTTCTTCTCCGAAAACTGGCCGGTGCAGACCACCGCAAAATCCACATCCCGCACATTGGTTTCACCACCCGATTCTGTCACCAGCCGCCAGCCCGGCTGCCCGTCCGGCCGCCGGTCCATTTCCAGCACGTTTGTGTTCAGCTGAAACAGGTGATGCAGATCATGCTTGCTGGCATAGGAATGCAGATAGGCATGCACCTGCGGTCCCTTGGGCCACTCTGGATACTCTAGCGGCATCGGAAGATCAGTATAGCAGTAAAGTTCCTTGGGCGACTGCGTCTGCACCCCCGGATAGGAGCGCGACGGCTCCCACACTCCACCCAAGTCATGGCTGCGCTCAAACCCCAGAACCTGATGCCCCTTTTCCGCAAAGGCCTTGGCTGCCGCCAGCCCGCTTACTCCGCCGCCGATCACGGCAACCGTTTTGCGTTTTACCATGTCCCGCTCCGTCACTCAGCCGGGGGCGGCAGAAAGTCGACCTCATGCAGCGCCGAAAGCCGCACCAGTTCTTCCGGATCGGTCACGCCGTCCAGCACGCAAAACAATTCATACAGCTTGCGGGACGGCGCGACGCCAAACACGCAAGAGGCCGAAGCGCCTGAGCGGTTGAAGATGCCATGCGCGATACCCATCGGCATCCGCACTGTGTCTCCCGGTCCGGCCTGATAGACAACGCCGCCGAATTCCACCTCCAACGCGCCCTCCAGCAATGTGATCCACTCGTCCTGGGCAGGGTGAATGTGCGGCGGCACAAATGTGCCATCCGGGATGAACGCGTGCCAAATAAATGCGTTCTCACAATGCAGCTTGGGCGTGTAGGTGTGGCCAACTACATTCCAGGTCAAGCCCTCCAGCCCGTCGGCCGCCCTGGTAATTCCCTGATCCAAAGCCATGCTTTCCTCCCATTTTATCCTCCCTCCAGCCTAGGGGCGGATTTGCGAATGGATTATCCAAAATGCGCAAAATTGCGCAGCCTGCCGTGATTGCCTGAACGGGCAACCGTGTTAGGCTGCATCAATGATCACGCAACAGGCATCAATCAGGCGCGAGCCCTTGCGCGCATGGCGGCAATTTCACAGCCGTGACATTGATGAGGCGCGCTCGCTGGTCGCGCAAAAATTCTGTGATCACCGGCTGCAACCAAAAGGACAGATCCGCGGCTTTGGCACCCGCCACAACCATGTCTGCGGGCAGAGCCTCTCTCTCAATTATCTCAGCTATGGATCCACCGTACAGATCGACCCCGGCGAGCTGCAGGATTTCTATCTGGTGCAGATACCCATCGACGGTCATGCGCAGGTGAATAGCGGCGCAGAAACCGAGGTTTCGGACTTCCGCATGGCCACCGTGCTGAACCCGACACGGGCCACTCAAATGACCTGGCATGCCGATTGCCGGATGCTGCTTTTGCAGATCGACCGGAAAGCGTTGCATGAAATCGCGGAACGCGCTGCCGGGCTTGCTCTGGCCGAAGCCGTGATTTTCAACATTGCCGTTCCCGTTTCGGCAGGGCCTTTGCACCGTTGGGCACGTCAATTTGCCGCCTGTGTCCACGCCACCGACGCGCAGGCAGGGTTCGGTACCTGGAGCCCTCTACAGCAAAGATTGATCGAAGAGCAGCTGATCCTGGGATTCCTGACTCATCAGAAAAGCAACATCCGCCATCTTCTGTCACCGCGAGCAGCGGCCGGCAGCAGCCAACAAGTCCGCCGTGCACGGGACTTCATTCACGCGCATGCAGGAGATCCCTTAACCGTCTTAGAAATAGCTGCCGAGGCAGGATGCAGTATCCGCACTCTGCAAACCGGGTTCCGTCAGGCCTATGGCTTAACACCGGTGGCGTATCTGCGCGATTTACGGTTGGATCTGGCTCACTATCTTCTGTTGTCCCGGCCCGCCGAGACGCCGGTCAGTAGCATTGCATATGACTGCGGCTTTTCTCACTTAGGCCGGTTTTCCCAGCTCTACCGCGACCGGTTTGGCGAGCTGCCCAGCACCACCTGCGCTGCCCGAGGGAAACCAGAAAAACCCGCAGGATCCCCACTTGCGCGGCATTCAAGCAGTGTTTAAACGGGCAGCACTGTTTTCAGCGGCAGGCAGAAAACAGCGCCGGTGTAGCTCAGCTGGTAGAGCACGTCATTCGTAATGATGGGGTCGTAGGTTCGAGTCCTATCACCGGCACCACCCCCTCCATTTGCCATACCCCGCGTTGACCTAGGGCAACAATGCCTGCCCCGGAACATGGGAACTCCTTCGCAACGTACATGGGCAACACTTCCCCAGCCCCTTGGTATAGGAACTAGCAATCCATGTTCGCGACGTGGGAAGGATACACGTGCCGCATTGGAATCTAACCAATACAGACGTCACACACCTACTTTGGCCGACTGGTGACAAGCCCCTTCAACAGCGAGGGCAGGCCTTGTATTGTCCATGTTTTTTGTCATCACTGATCGTCTTGCTCACAAGCCGCTCCGCCTTGTGCACTGGTCCGAAATTCCACGGCTACCCGTCTTACCTTGTGTACCACACGGCCGTGATTGATGATGATCGGGTTTTGCCAGGCAGGCTGGTCCATTTTCATTTGACGCTGCCTGCGACTCCGCTTATACGCCGGTCCCACGACACCTGCCCAGGTGGCGGAATTGGTAGACGCGCTAGCTTCAGGTGCTAGTGTCTGTATGGACGTGGAGGTTCGAGTCCTCTCCTGGGCACCATTTCACCAGGCATGTGCATTCAGTTGTTTCCCTGTGCCGTGTGTGAAAATTTGCTTCTGCCCGCGTAAACCTGCTTGCCCTGCTGCAGTTGAGTTTGGCCGCCAAAGCGCCTATCTCCACTCCAGCACCTGTGGGCGCGTTGATCAGCAAAAGGGAACACCAGTGGCCAACCACCTTTACAAGAACGACCTGCCCGACGGGCTGGATCTCGGTTCCGTTGTCGCAATTGACTGCGAAACCATGGGGCTGAATCCGCACCGTGACCGGCTTTGCGTGATTCAGATGTCGGGTGGTGACGGCAATGCCCATATCGTGCAGGTTGAAAAGGGCCAGACTGAAGCGCCCAACCTGTGCCGGATGCTGAAAGATGCCAATGTGCTGAAACTGTTCCACTTTGGCCGTTTTGACATTGCCGTGATGCACCACGCCTTCGGTGCCCTCGCTGCACCGGTCTATTGCACCAAGATCGCCAGCCGTCTGGTCCGCACTTATACAGACCGGCACGGGTTGAAGAACCTGACCCAGGAGCTTTTGGCCGTCGACATATCCAAACAGCAGCAGATGAGCGACTGGGGCGCAGAAGAACTGACCGAAGCACAGCTTGAGTATGCCGCCTCCGACGTGCTTCATCTGCACAAGCTGCGCAAGGCGCTGGACAAGCGCCTGGCCCGCGAGGGCCGCACCGAAATGGCGCAAGCCTGCTTTGACTTCCTCCCCATGCGTGCCAAGCTGGACCTGGCCGGCTGGCCCGAAATCGACATCTTTGCCCACTCATGACTGACACAGAAAAACTCCTCGCCACCGCACGGCAGGTGATCACCGATGAAGCCAGGGCGCTGGACACCCTGGCCGAAGGCCTGGACGAACGCTTTGCCGAAGCGGTGCAGCTGATACTGCAGGCAAAGGGCCGCATCATCGTCAGCGGCATCGGCAAGTCCGGTCATATCGGCCACAAGATCGCCGCAACCCTGGCCTCCACCGGTACGCCGGCCTATTTCGTGCACCCGGCAGAGGCCAGTCATGGGGATCTGGGAATGCTCTCCGAAGGCGATGTGGTGCTGGCGATCTCCAACTCAGGCGAGGCGCCGGAGCTGGCCAATCTGCTGGTTTTCACCCGCCGCTTCGGAATTCCCCTCATAGGGCTGTCGAGCAAGATGGACAGCACCCTGATGAAGCAAGCGGATGTGCACCTGCAAATCCCCTCGCTGGGCGAGGCCTGCGGATTTGGAATGGTGCCCTCAATTTCCACCACCCTGACACTGGCAATGGGCGATGCGCTGGCAATAGCACTGATGAAACACCGGGACTTCCGCCCGGAAAACTTCCGCGACTTCCACCCAGGCGGCAAACTGGGGGCGCAGCTCAGCAAGGTGCGCGACCTGATGCACGCTGGCGATGCCCTGCCGCTTGTCACTGAGGACACGCCGATGTCAGATGCACTGATCGAAATCAGCCAGAAGGGATTTGGAGTGGCAGGTGTGGCTGCCGCAGACGGATCCTTGGCCGGCATCATAACAGACGGCGATTTGCGCCGCCACATGGACGGCCTGCTGGACAAGTCTTCCGCCGAGGTCATGACCCCGAACCCTGCTTCAATCGCCCCCGGAGCCATGGCCCAGGAGGCCGTCGCCGTGATGAACCAGCGCAAGATCACCTGCCTGTTCGTGGTTGATCCGGACAATGGCGGCAAGGCTGAGGGTCTGTTGCACATCCACGATTGCCTGCGCGCAGGCCTGGGCTGACGCAAGGCCAGGGGAGCAAAAACATGGACAGCTACTCCAGAGCCGTTGCCTATCTTAAGGTGCTGCTGCCGCTGGCCGCGCTGGTTCTGATGTCCACCATGTTCCTGATCTCCCGCGGGGTGAACACCGACGCGGTAATCCCCTTTGCTCAAAAGGAAATCGAAGAGCGGATGAAGGGCCAGCAAGTCACTGCCCCTTTCTTTTCCGGCACCACTGCACAGGGCGATGAAATTATGGTCACTGCTGCGCTCGCCCGTCCGGGCGGCGACGGCACACCCGCAGTTGCCAGCGATCTTTCCGCTGAATTCGACTTGGCTGAGGGCGGCAGGATCACGCTTCAATCGGAAAGCGGTGCGATCCACCCAAGCCGGGACATGGCGCGATTTACAGGCAATGTGACGATCACATCCGCAGACGGGCTGATTGTCGAGACCGAAGAGCTGAACACAGCGCTTAGCGGGTTGGAAGCCGACAGTCCCGGTTCAGTCCGTGCGACAGGCCCAATCGGCGAGTTGACCGCAGGTAAAATGCGGATCGGCGTGAAAACCGAGGGCGGACCGGTCCATATGCTGTTCAAAAACGGGGTTAAGCTGCTATATGATCCCCAGAAACCGGAAAGATAACCTGTGTCCTATTTGCGCGCATTGATTTTTTGCCTGCCGCTCGCGGTATTTCCCGGCCTCGCGGCAGCGCAGACGGCCTCCGTCGCTTTTGGCGCCGTCAAGGCTGACCCCAGCCAGCCGGTTGAAGTCACCGCCGACAACCTGGCAGTTAACCAAGCAAATGGCTCGGCGGAGTTTACCGGCAATGTACTCATTATTCAGGGTATTATGCGGCTGTCTGCAGACAAAGTTCTGGTAATCTACAAAACCGCTGGCGAAACAGATGCCAAGGCCGGCATTGAACGGCTGGAAGCCACTGGCAATGTGGTGCTGGTCAGCGGCCCGGACGCCGCCGAGGCACAACGCGCTGAATATACCATCGACCAGGGCACCATCGTTATGACCGGCAATGTTCTGCTGAACCAGAAAAGCGGCACCCTGGCCTCTAACCGGCTCGAGGTGAACCTGACCTCAGGGACCGCCAAAATGGCCGGCCGGGTGAAAACAATCCTTAACCCGGACGGCGGCAGCAACTGATGGCGAAACCAGATCTGACCGTCACCGAAGGCTCCTCCGGGCTGCGCATTGAAAAACTGCGTAAATCCTATCGCAAACGGGTGGTGATCCGGGACGTGTCGATGTCGCTGAACCGCGGTGAAGTGGTGGCGCTGCTGGGTCCCAATGGATCTGGCAAAACCACCAGCTTCTACGCCATTGCAGGCCTGGTCTTCCCCGAAGCGGGCACCGTCAGCATCGACGGCCAGAACGTGACGGGCCTGCCAATGTACCGCCGCGCGCGGCTGGGCATCGGCTATCTGCCGCAGGAGATGTCGATCTTCCGCGGCCTGTCGGTCGAGGACAATATCTCTGCCGTTCTGGATATCTCGCAAAAGCACGAACACAAGCGCCGCGAGCGGCTGGAAGAGCTGCTGTCTGATTTCTCGATCGAACACCTCCGCCGCGCGCCTGCCCTGGCGCTGTCAGGCGGTGAACGGCGCCGGGTCGAGATTGCCCGCTGCCTTGCCGCAGATCCGAAATACCTGTTGCTTGACGAACCCTTTGCAGGCGTTGACCCGATCTCGGTCGGTGATATCCGCCACTTGGTTTCTGACCTCAAGAAACGCGGTATCGGGGTGCTGATCACCGACCACAACGTGCGCGAGACCCTGGAGATCGTGGACCGGGCCTATATCCTGCATGACGGCCAGGTGCTGATGTCTGGCAGCCCCGAGGAAGTGGTTGAAAACGAAAACGTCCGCCGGGTTTACCTCGGCGACAACTTCCGCATTTCCTGACCCCGGCAGACTGCATCAGACAACCGCAAAATATGCCTGAAACGCATGTTTCTTTTTTCGGGGTTATCCATTGACTCTCCCGCTGTCTTGCCGTCGAATTGACCCATGGCATACGCGCAGACCGATGCAATCCGCTTAACAGCCTTGGCGACAAGGCCCGGATGGATGCAACCGGTTGCCTGGCCTGCCCCCCGGTTCCGGACCTGATGTGACACCGCCAAGGATTGCCTTGGCGGCAGGCCCGGCCGCAATAATTCGTAAAGGAGATCACATGCGTTACAAAATCAGCGGTAAACAGATCGACATCGGCGAAGCTCTGCAAGTCCACGTGCAGAACGAGCTGGGTTCGGCCGTGCAGAAATATGCAGAACGGCCGACCGATGCGACAGTGGTCTTTTCCCGTTCGGCGCATGAATATGTGTGTGAAGCCACTGTCCATCTGTCGACCGGGCTGAGCGCTCAGGCCAAGGCGCACGAGACCGAAATTTATGCAGCATTCGATGCCTGCTGCGAAAAAATGGAAAAGCAACTGCGCCGTTACAAGCGCCGGCTGAAGGATCACCACAAGGACCGCAGCGAACCGGTTGAACATCTGGGCGCCAATTCGTATATCCTCGCCTCTGAGGAAGCGGATTCCGAACCGGACTCGCTGCAGCCGATCATCGTCGCCGAAATGGAAACCCGCATACCGTCGCTGTCGGTCGGCGAGGCGGTGATGCAGATGGAGCTGGCAGGGGCACCGGTTCTGGTTTTCCGCAAAGAAGGCAAAGACGGGTTGAATGTGGTCTACCGCCGCGAAGACGGCAACATCGGCTGGATCGATCCGTAATCACATCTAAGGCATCGGCGCCCCAGAGGGGGCGCCGGAACGGAGCAGACATATGCAGATTTCCAGCATCCTCAAGCCAGAGGCCGTCCGGGTAATCGGTGCGGTCTCAAGCAAGAAGCGCTTGTTCCAGGAAATCGCAGACATTGCTCAACTTGCGTATGGGCTGAACGCCCAGGCGACGGTTGAAGCTTTGCTGGACCGCGAAAGCCTTGGCCCCACCGGGGTTGGCCATGGCGTCGCCCTGCCGCATGCCAGGCTGGACACTGTCAGCGAAGTCCGCGGCATCTTCCTGATCCTGGAGAAGCCGCTGGACTTCGGAGCCGTGGACCGCCAGCCGGTGGATATCGCCTTTGCCCTGTTTGCTCCAGAAGATGCCGGCGTCGAGCATCTGAAAGCGCTGGCGCTGGTGTCACGCACCCTGCGCGAACAAAGCTTCTGCACCAAGCTGCGCGCCAACCACGACCCGGCAACGCTTTACACTATTCTGACAGAAGATCAGTCCGTCCAAGCGGCCTGACCGCTGCGTTGTGCCTGCCCGCGCCTGATTTTTCCGGCTTTGCTGCCCGCGTGCTTGCCGCCAGGAACCGCCTTTCCGCTGCTCATTCTCCGCAAACTCTCCCGCCCGTCATCGGCCGCCATCCGGCGGCACTCTTCCCGTTGGGCCCGGCACGGTCCAGCCCCGCGCGGCAGCGTCCGATTGCCAGATGTTTCCAAAACTTGGACAGATCCGCGCTCTCGCCGCACCCCGTGCGACGCCAGGCCCAAGGCCGTCCCGGACGGTTTGTCCCAGCCAAACCTCCGTCGGACACGGTAACATTTCGCTTGCATCAATGCTGCCGGATCAGCCTGCACGCCAGGGACCAAAGCCAAACGCCAGATAGTCGCGCTGGTAAACGGAGGCGATCAGCGCCTCCAGATCCGCGTCGTAAATATCATCCAATGCAAAGGGCACCTGCGGCGCAACAGCCGGCAACGTTCCCGGCTCCATCCGGCCCTGCCTGCGAGCCAGTGCAGGCAGATCTTCACTCATCTCTGTCTCCCGGATCAGCAGGTCCGGCGGCCCGAGTTCAGCAAACCCGGCCAGTACCTGGCTCTGGCTGACCCATTCCGCATCCACACGGATCGACGTCTGCCCTGATAAATTGGCCCGGACAAAATTCAGAAAACCGGCAAAAGCGTCCCGGTGCTGCGCCCGGGTATAGCCGTCGTCCGGCCCTTCCTCCGGCAAAACTAGCCCGAACTGCCGCCGCAGCGTATTGCGAATGGCCCGAAAGCTGCCCTCGCCGGCATTCAGGATCCGATGACAGAACACCGCATGGGCCCGCGCCGCAGGGTGGCGCAGAACGGTAAAGCTGCGGAACCCTTTATTGCCGCGTTTCCATTGGCGCAGTTGTTTCTGATTCATACCCTGGATCAGGCCTTCCGGCGCCACGTGATCCAGCCCGGCCATCCATTGCACAACTTCTCTCTCCGGCCCGCCCTTGAGCGGTAAGTATAACAGCGGCGTCACCACCCCCGCCACATAACCAGGAACCGCCGGGCCGCGACGCGGCTCGAAATTCGGGGTGCGGGTCAGGTTGAAGCGGTCCATGCCCGAAAGTGCCTCTTGCATTGCGTCAGGGTTTGCCACCTTGGCCAGCACCGGCGCCGGGTTCTGCCGCTTGAGGCTTTCATCCAGCGCCTCAAGCCGCTGGGACACTCCCAGCCAGCGCGCCAGCCCGTTCATCACCTCAACGCTTTGCAGATCCTCATAGGCCACGTAAAACGCTGTCTGACCCAGCGACTGCAGCCGGTTCAACAGCGTGACCTGGAAATCTTGCAACGCCTCTACATGGGCGGAAAATTCCGCCGCATCAAACCGCGCTTTGGCTTCCTTGCGGCGCTTTACATCAGTCAGCTTCCACTGCCCGGTTGCCTTGGCAATCTTCCAGGACACATAACTGTCCAGCGGGTTGCGAGTCAGGATGATCTTGGCACAGCGCGGATCCTCCAGCATCAGATCCAGCACCCGCGGATCATGGTCATGGAAGTAGCGGCAGCCGCCCAGCGCCCTTGGGTCTGTCTTGATCTTCTGGATCAGCCGGGCTGGATCCGCTTCCCGCATGGCCTGTGTCACCCCCAGGATATCGTTCATGTTCGGATACCCAATGAAATGCGGATTGAAAGCTTCGCCGTGGCAAGCAAGCCCGTCAAATGCATTCAGATTGGTTTCCAGAAAATTGGAGCCCGTCCGCATTTCAGCAAAGACGACAAAGTAATCAAACGAGGAATCAGACATCAGAACTTATCGCACCAGATAGGGTTTGCGTTGTGGCTTGGAGAGGCTGACCGGGCTTTGCTCAACCGGGAAATCCCCCATCAAATAGGGATGCATGCCCTGGTTCTTCAGGTTCTGCAAAAACTGCCCAAAGCCCTCAAGGTCCGTCATTTTGGGGGCCTCGCTCAGATGACGCGCCGCAAGGGGACCGATTTCGTCAATGATCGTCTGCAATGGTTCCATTGGCGCCTCTACGAACTCCGCCATGCTCCAGATCCGCACCCGTGCCTTGGTCCATTGCGAGCGCAGGATTTGCAATTGCTCAGCCTCGGTCTGCTGCAGCTTTGCCGCTTCCTGCCGGAGTTCTGTAAAATTACGGTTGGATTTGAACAGCCGCACTGCCCAGGCACCGCTGATGACAGAGATCTGCACATTTGCATCCCGCGCCATCATCCAGTTCACTGCCTGATTGTCCCCTGGCCCGAACTGAAAACACTGGCGTTCGCCGCGGGTGTTCCAAATCAGGCTGGTAAGAAAGCTTTCCGGATTATAGTCGCGGATCCTGGCATGGCCGTTGAGGCAACCATTGACCAGGCTCTGCCCTTCGGAAAACGCCGCCCCTTCCGGTGCAAATATGTGCCCATGAACACGTGCCCCGGTGGTTCGAGCCAGCCAGGTTTCAAAATCATCGAACAGTTCGGTAAAGCCTTGAAAGACTGAATACGGGCTGGAAGTGATGCCGTTCTCCGAACCATGGCCTGGGAACCTGCTTTGCATGTATAGTCCAGACCTGCCGCGGGTGCGCCGCTCTACCGCCTTGGCGAAAATCCGGTCGATCTTGCCTGGGTTCGGTTCAGTCCGCTTCATCGCGCCAGCAGAGTCGGTTAGAAACGCCTGATACAGACGTTCTGCATGAGGCCAGATCTTGCGGGCAACAAAGCAATCGGACCGGCGCAGAAGCTGCAAATGGTCATCGTAGAAGATATGCGGTTTACCCTGGAAATCGAATTTCGACAGCGTCAGCGAGCGGCTTTCGATATTGCTGGAATACTGCCGTACCAAAGTCTGGAAATAACTCTCATCCGGAATCCAAACCTTGCGGAAATAGGCATCATAAACCGGACGTTCCGGGTCTTCCAGGATCGCCGACAGGGTTTGCCGGGTCAGACACCACCACTGGCTGCCCATATGCGGCACAAGCCCGGGAGGGATCCGGCGCCTGATGCGCAGCTTGCGTTGCAGATCCACGTAGCGGTCAAACAGGTAGCGGTGTTTTTTCCAGGAAAACGGGAACCGCAGGGTGAACCGCTCATGGCTGAGACCACCGACAATCCACGGCACATCCGCGGTGGTAGCGCTTTCAATGAAATCGGTGCGCGGGCGGGCCGCCAGATAATCGATCAGCTCCTGCACCGGCCTGAGCGGCAGGCACGACCCGGAAGCCAGATAGACATGCCGCACGTGCGGAAACTCCGCCAGCATCACCTCGGATGCCGATTGCGAAGCTGCAACAATCCCCCAGGTGCCCCATTCGCACCGGTGGCGGGCGGAGAACCGGACCAAGGGATCATTCGCCAGAGCGTCTTTGAAGCGGGTGAACGCCTGATGCCCCACGTTGCGGTCCACATGCAGCACCACCGGGCAGCCGCTGGCTGTCCAGTGCTGCACCACCTGCACCGCCCGATCCAGCGCGGTGTGCACCAGCATGACGACCCCAACCGCGCTCATGCCCAGTTTCCTTTGGACATCATTCCCAGAATTTCGAGCTGGCGCCAGTTAATGTATTTCTCACTCCATTTGCACCACAGCTCTGGCTGTTCCGACAGCTTGCCTGCATAGGCCTTGTATTCTGTTGACCCAGCATAATGCTGGCCGCGGACCAGCTCCTCTTGTGCCTTAATAGTAAAGGTATCGAGGAATTTAGTATGCAGCAGCGCCCCGCTTGCCTTCTCGCCGCCGTCAGCCTCATAGACCTGGTTCAATCCCCGCGGCAACAGCGCGTGTGTAGAGCTGGCATAGGCATAGCGGCGGTGCCATTTGACCAGCGGTATCTTGTTCAGCGCCGGTGCCCGTTGGGGCTGATCTGCAAAGAAGACCCGTGATCGCGGCCCGCCCTGAATCCACAAATTGCCGTATTCCGGGTTGCGGCTGATCGTGTAGTTGCCGCTGTCAAACCAATGGGCAATCTCCAAAGGATTCTGTCCCGCCTGATACGGCACTTCGCCAATCCGGCCCTTGGGATAGACATCAATCAGCATAGCCGAAAAACTGCGGATCGCGGAATTGTCCAGCCAGTCGGTGAGAGCGCGGATCGGCCGGGTGTCGCAGAACGGGTAGATAAAGAACTCATCCGGATCGACCACCAGAACCCAATGCCCATGCGCATATTTGCGTTTAAGGCCGTTCATCCAATCGATGCCGAAACCTGAACGCTTGTAGCTCGCCGTGGTGTGCCACAGCGAAACATCGCCCATGCCGCGCAGATAGTCTGCGCTGCCATCGGTGGAGCCATTATCGACAAACAGGAAATGATTGATCCCCATGCCGCGGTAATACTGCAAGAAATAGGGCAGCCGGATCTGCTCGTTGCGCATGGTGCAGACCAGCAGGATATCCCCCGGCCGGATTGCTTTGGTGTTGTCCTGCACAACGGTCAGCTCACTGGATTTGCGCACCGCACGGATCAGACGCCGCTTGCGCCGCAACCGCATCCGGTAAGAATCCCAAAGCCCCACGTTCACTCCAAACCAATATCCAGGGAGCGCGCTCACCCGTTCAGGCCTAACAGGACCTGCCTCAAGTTTCCGCGCAATATGTCACGGGAATATTGTATTAACAACGAATTTAGAAACAGTTACGCATCCGCACGGCCTGGCTGCAACAGTTCAGTGGCCGTTCGGCAATTCACCAGATGATCGGAGTCATCAGCCCAAGCTCTGCCAGCTGTTCCGGATCTTGGTACTGAACTGATCCAGAATACCACAAATCCGGAGTCCCCGAGATCCCATCATAGTAGCCGTCAAACTGTTGCGGTGTGTGAAAGTGCTGCTGCCGCTGTTTTTCTGTTGCTGACTTGGAAACAATCTCGGGCAGAAACTTGGTGTGCAGCAGTATTCCTGAGGGCTCCGTCCCTCCTGGCCCGCCATAAAGCACATTCATCTGCGGCGGCAGCAGCGAATGGGTTGAGTTCATGTAGGCATAGCGGCGGTTCCAGCGGATCAGCGGCAACTTGTTCAGTGTCGGGGACCGTTCCGGCTGCTCTTGAAAAAACATTCTCTCGCGGGCGCCGCCCTGAACCCAAAGGTTGCCCATCGGCTGCTGCCGAACGGCCCGGTATGGCCCCGCATCAAACCACTGCAGCACGTCACAAGGGTTCTGGCCCGGCACATAGCTTTGCGCGCCCAGCCGCCCCTTCGGATAGAGATCAAGCATCAGCGCGCCAAAGCCCTGGCGCCCTTGCTGCTCCAAACTTTGCGTCAGGTCGTCCAGCCCGTGACTTTCCATGCCGGAATAGACCAGCAGCTCATCCGCATCCACCGTCAGGCACCAGCGACCATGGCCGTAGCGGATCAGCAGCCAGCCCAGCCAGTCCAAGCCAAAGCGCGCTTCCCGGTAGCTGGCAGCAGTCTGCCACACAGAGACATCGCGCTGGTCTGCCAGCAGCTCTGCACTGCCGTCATCGCTGCCATTGTCGACAATCAGAAAATGCGCGGCACCCAGCCGCCGGTAAAACGCCAGGAAAAAAGGCAGGCGGCTGATCTCGTTACGCAAAACGATAAAGACCAGAACCCCGTTCGCGGGGATCTGGCCTGTACGGTCAGCAATTTTGCGCATCTGGCGCCGGGCCCGCAACGCCCGCCACAGCATCCGCCGCCGTTTCCACCGCATCCGGTAGGCCCCAGCGAGTCCCAGGGGCGGCATGTCAGCGGCAGCGGAGCGCGTCATGTCATGCTCAGGCCTCGTAGTGACCTGTCTTATGCCACTCCCAAGCGTCGGCGATCATCACCTCCAGGGTCGAGCGGCGCGGCTCCCAACCCAGATCAGTGACTGCCCGGGTCGAGCCCGACACCAGCTTGGTGCAGTCTCCCGCCCGTCGCTCACCTGTGTTGCAAGGCACCTTTTGACCAGTCACCGCCTCAGCCTTGTCCATCACTTCGCGCACGGAAAAGCCAGAACCGGTGCCCAGGTTGAAAACTTGACTTTCCTTGCCCGCTTCCAGCCACTTCAGCCCCAGCACATGCGCGTCCACCAGATCGCAGACATGCACATAGTCGCGGATGCAGGTGCCGTCCGGAGTATCGTAATCGGTGCCGAAAATGGTCAGCGCATCGCGCTTGCCTGCAACAGCATCCAGCACCAGCGGCACCAGATGAGTTTCGGGGCGGTGGAACTCGCCCACTTCAGCTTCGGGATCCGCGCCCGCCACGTTAAAATAGCGGAAAATCACTGAACGCAGCCCGTTCGAAGCTCCAAAATCTTTGAGGATATCCTCCACCGCACGCTTGGAGGCGCCATAGGCATTCAGCGGCAGCTGAGGTGTGTTCTCGTCCAGCACAACATTGTCATGCTCGCCATAGGTGGCGCAAGTCGAGGAGAACACGAAATCCAGGCAGCCCGCCGCCACCGCGGCCTCGATCAGGTTGAGCGAGCCGCCGGTGTTGTTAGCCCAGTAGCGGCCTGGCTCGTTCATCGCTTCGCCAACCTGGCTGAGCGCCGCGAAATGCATCACCGCTGCCGGCTGGTACTTGGCAAACACCTCATCCAGCCGGGCGCGGTCATTCAGGTCGCCCTTTTCAAACGGGCCGAACTTCACCGCGTTCTGCCAGCCCGTCACTAGATTGTCGTAGGTTACAGGGGTATAGCCCGCCGCTTTCAGCGCCTTGCAGGCATGCGAACCAATATAGCCGGCTCCGCCGGTCACAAGAATATGTGTCACTGTCTCTGCCCCATGCGGGGCCGCCCCGGAAGGGCGGCCAGAGTGGTTATTGCGCGGCCTTGCCAACCTGCGCGATCTCGGAAATGTAGTTCATCAGATCATCCCGCAGCTCTTCCCGCGCCAGCGCGAATGCGACCGTGGCCTGCAAGAAACCTGCCTTGGAACCGCAATCAAACCGCTGGCCGCGGAACCGGTAGCCGTAAACCGGTACGTCCTGCGCGATATCCTCGGCGATGGCGTCGGTCAGCTGGATCTCGCCGCCTGCACCTGATTTCATCTTGTTGAGGTTCTTTAGAACCGAAGGCGACAGGATATAGCGGCCGATCACAGCCAGGTTCGACGGCGCCTCACCTGCGCTTGGCTTCTCTACCATCCCATTGGCCGCAACCACTTGGCCCATGTCGTCCTTCACGTCAAGCACACCGTAAGACGAGGTCTTTTCAGGCGGAACCTCCATCGCAGCCACCATGTTGCCGCCGGTTTCCTCGTAGGCTTCAACCATCTGCTGCAGGCAGGGTTTTTCCGCTGCGATCACATCGTCAGGCAAGATCACCGCAAAGGGCTCATTAGCAATCAGCCGGCGGGCGCACCAGACCGCATGGCCCAGGCCCAGCGCCTTGTGCTGCCGGATATAGGCGATAGCACCGGATTCCATATTGGTGCCTTGCAGCAAATCCAGCAGATCTTGTTTTCCCTTTTTACGTAGTTCCTGCTCCAGGACCGGCGAATGGTCGAAATAGTCCTCCAACGCACCTTTGCCGCGCGACGTGACAAAGATGAACTCCTTGATCCCAGCCGCGCGCGCCTCGTCGATGGCATATTGAACCAGCGGCCGGTCGACCAGAGTCATGATTTCTTTCGGAACGGATTTGGTTGCGGGAAGGAAACGGGTTCCCATGCCTGCAACGGGAAAAATTGCCTTAGTTACTTTTTTACGCATGGCGCTCTCTCAATACTAAAATTCCAGGCCGGATACCGCCTTCACTCACCCTCGATAAAGAGTGAAGCTCCGCTAGACCTGGCTGTCCCCAACAATTCGCGATGCGGCTGCCAGCGGCCCCGGGCTGCATCCAATCAGTGTGTTCTTACTTGTGTTCAGTGCAGTTTACCATTCTTCGCCTACTCGTGACCCATCTTCTTCATCATTGCCTCCAGCCGCGAGACATCTTCCGGGTTGTTCAGCTCCCAAAACTCGCGCCCGCGGGCCTCGACTTCGACACACAGAACCTTGCGGCCGTTCTCCAGGAAACGCAGCTGCTCCAGCCCTTCCAGTGTCTCCAGCGGCCCCGCCGTCCAGCCAGAATACGCCGCCAAGGTGTCCGGGCGGTAGGCATAGACGCCGACATGGTGAAAGACCGGCGTATTTTCGCCATCACCAAAGGTCTGCGCGCAGTACGGGACCACTTCCTTAGTGAAATAGAGCGCACTGCGGTCTTCGGCAAATACTGCGGTGGTGCCGCCAACCCGGCCGGCCTTGCGATCGGCCAGAAGACTGTTCAGCGTCTCGCCATTGCAGCGCAGCACCGGTGTCGCCAGACCCATGCCGGGTGCCGCCCGCAGCCCTGCCACCAGATCCTCGACAAACCAATGCGGGGTCAGCGGGGCGTCGCCCTGCAGGTTCACCACAATCTCATAACCGCCGCCCAGCGCCGCATGTGCCTCGGCGCAGCGCTCGGTGCCGTTGGCGCAGGTTTCCGAGGTCATTACCACCTCGGCGCCAAATGCTGCGGCGGCCTGTTTGATGCGATCGTCATCCGTCGCCACCACCACCCGGTCCACACCCTGCACCAAACAGGCCGCCCGCCAGGAGCGCTCTATCAGCGTGCGGGCCTCACCGGTGGCACCGGTCAGCGGCACCAGCGGCTTGCCAGGATAACGGGTCGAGGCATAGCGGGCGGGGATGACGATCAGGACAGACATCAGGCTTTCTTCAGCTCCACTGCCGGGGCATAGGCGATGAAGAACGGGTTTGCATAGCCTTCCTTGCCGTAGACAAGCGGGGAATGATCGTCAAAACGCACCACTTTGCCGCCGGCGCCCGCCAGCACTGCGTGACCGGCAGCAGTGTCCCATTCCATGGTGCGGCCGACACGCGGATACAGGTCCGCTTCACCGGTAGCCACCAGACAGAATTTCAGCGAGGAGCCGGCGCTCTTGCTGTCCTTCACATTGTACTTGCCGATGTAATCGTCCGTTGCTTGGTCGCGGTGCGATTTCGACGCCACTACCATCAGCGCGGCGTTATCACTGCTGGCAACCCGGATCGGGCGGGTTTCACCAATGGTCTCTGCATCAAACGCGCCGGTTTCCTCGACCGCGCTGCCATCCGCCAGGGTGAAGAACATCCGTTCTTTGGCCGGTGCATAGACCACGCCGCGGGTCGGCACGCCTTTTTCCACCAGCGCGATGTTCACTGTGAAATCGCCGCGGCGGTGGATGAATTCCTTGGTGCCGTCCAGCGGATCGACGATCAGAAAGGTATCGCCGCGCTCTTTGTGCGATTCCGACTGTTCTTCGGTGACCAGCATCATGTCCGGGAAGGCCGCCCGCAGCCCGGCCGAGATCAGCGCATCTGCAGCTTCATCCGCTGCCGTTACCGGGCTTTCGTCAGACTTCACCTTCACGTCGAAATCGTCAGAATTGTAGATCTCCATGATCTTTGCACCGGCCTCTATTGCCAGGCGGCGGATCACGGGCACCAGGTCTTCATACGTCACGCAGATCTCCCTAACACGGGTTTAATTGAAAATTTGCCTCTTGCCCCTTATGATGCGCAGATAACAGAACGGCAAGCAGCCGCATCAAATTCGAGCAGAGAATACAGGTCTCATGTTTCAGCAGCGCACGCAGCAATCCTCGTTGTCCGGGCTCCTCACACTTAGCGAGGTGGTATTCCATTCGGTTGTGCGCAGCGTCCGTTCCAAACACAACAATGCCTTTGCAGCGTTGGCTCTGAACATCCTGCAGGCCGTCCTCTTTGTGGGGGCGTTTTTTGCAATGTTCGCGCTGCTGGGCCTGCGCGGCTCTGCCATTCGCGGTGACTTTCTGCTTTATGTTATGTCCGGTGTGTTTCTGTTCATGGTTCATACCAAAACAGTCGGCGCCGTTGCCAGCGCCGAGGGGCCCAGCAGCCCGATGATGCAGCATGCACCGATGAACACGATGGTGGCCATTCTATCTGCCGCAATCGGCGCGCTATACATCCAAGTGCTGTCACTGTTCATCATCTTATTTGTCTACCACGTCGCATTCACGCCGGTGCATATCGAAGAGCCCATACCCGCCTTTGGCATGATATTACTCGCCTGGATCACCGGCGCCTCTGTCGGACTGGTGTTCTTGGTGTTGAAACCCTGGGCGCCTGGGCTGGTGAGCATTTTGACGATGATCTATCAGCGCGCCAACATGATCGCGTCGGGAAAGATGTTCCTGGCCAACACACTGCCCAGTTTCATGCTTGCCATGTTCGACTGGAACCCGCTGTTTCATTGCATCGACCAGGCCCGCGGCTTTGTCTTTATCAACTACAACCCGCATTTCAGTTCCTGGCAGTATGCTGCTTGGGTAGCGCTGGTACTGATCGTCATAGGCCTGATGGGCGAATTCTACACGCGCCGCCAGGTGTCCGTCAGCTGGAGCGCGCGGCGGTAGCCGCCGCAGCTGAGCCAAAACTTTTTAAAAAGTCTTGGCAAAAGTTCTCCGGAAAACTTTTGCGCCCCGCCGGCCTCACACGACCACTCTGAGTGTCAGATTGATCCGCCCGCCCTTCGGCAGCAGCCGCGAGGATTTGAACCGGATCCTGTCCACCCCGTGATAGGTCAGCCGCGCCTCCCCGCCCATCACCACCGCATCGCCCGAGTTCAGCCACACCGTTTCCGTCTTGCCACCGCGGCTGCGGTTGCCGATTCGGAACAGCCCATCATCGCCCAGCGAGACCGAGACCACCGGAAAGGAGAAATCCGCCTCATCCTTGTCCTGATGCATCCCCATCCGGGCCCCCTCGCCGTAATAGTTCAGCAGGCAGCATTCCGGCTGCCGCTCCAGCCCGGTCAGTTGCCGCCAGATCTCCAGCACCGCCTCCGGGACCGCGGGCCACTCCCGCCCGGACGGATGCTGTTCAGCATAGCGGTAGCCCGCGGCATCCGAATACCAGCCGAACCGCCCGGCCGAGGTCATCCGTACCGACATCTGCCCGCCCCCCGGCACCTTGGGCGAGAACAGCGGCGCCGCCTTCAGCACCGGCCGCAAAGCATCGATCAGCCCCGCCTGTCGGGCCGGACTCAAAAACCCCTTGTAGACATCAAATCCGCGCACACGCAGCAAGGTCATTGCCGTTCATCCATCCTTAACCATGACCCTTGCAAAAAAGCGCATTGATTCACGCATCAACGCGTGTCTGAGCGCTTGCAGGGGCGTTTTCTGCTCCCTATATACGCCGGGACGCGGCAAGGTGCAGACCAAACCGCAACTTCCATCGGGGCCAGGATGCCGCAACGGGTTCAGGCCTCGGGTAATCGCCTTGAGTAGTAAAAAGGGATCGCAAATGAGCAAAGTTATCGGCATCGACCTGGGTACCACCAACTCCTGCGTGGCCATCATGGATGGCTCCCAGCCCCGCGTGATTGAAAACGCCGAGGGCGCACGCACCACCCCGTCTATTGTTGCCTTCACCGACGACGAACGCTTGGTCGGCCAGCCCGCCAAGCGCCAGGCTGTCACCAACCCCGACAACACCGTGTTTGGTGTCAAGCGCCTGATCGGCCGCCGGTTCGACGACGCCGCAGTCGCCAAAGACAAGAAAATGGTTCCGTTTTCCATCGTCAACGGCGGCAACGGCGACGCATGGGTCGACCTGGGTACCACCAACTCCTGCGTGGCCATCATGGATGGCTCCCAGCCC